>JBBSTQ010000045.1:0-13667 GCA_038235745.1 Sphingobacteriales bacterium | reverse complement strand
GCCGAGCGTAGGTTGGGCATCCTCACTGTCAAAATTTTCTTATCCTCGTCAGGTTACTTTAGTTTTTACGTCGTCTGGGCGTTACGTTTCTCAGGCAAAGCACTATCGTAATTATGAAACTGCAGCAGGGAATTTTAAATCGCTCAAGCAAAAAATTGAGGACAAACCAATTTTAGATCGTCTAATGGGTGCTTCGGTAGTTTGGGGGAGCGAAGGATTGAGTTTTGCAAAACAAGCCAAAACATTGGGCGTTAAAAAGCTGATGATTATGGGCAATAAATTTGACTATCAAGATATTAAGGAAATGACCAAGCTTGGTTATTTAAACTCGACCTATGAAAATTTAGAGGGAACGCGTGAGGGACCAATGGGACACATGAAAGACACCATGGCCATTGCGGCCTACCATACCCGAGAAGGTAAAGCGCCTATCGGTTGGGTTACAAAAGAAGGAATCGAGTATTATTCCCGTTCATCTGTACGCTCTTTATTTGCGATGAAAAAGTACTTGCCAGCTTACTTGCAAGAAAAGCCGCTGACTGGTTTGTTTTTGGATGTTACGCCTGCTTTTGTGATGGAAGATTACCATCCGATGCACACTTTTAACAGAGAAGCCGATAAAAACTACAAAAACCAGATGAAAGATTATATCAGTGAAACCTTAGGTTTAGTGGTTGGAGGCGAGCATGGAAAAGCGTGGAGTGTTGCACATCTAGATTATTCTGAAGGTCCAATGACTGGTTCTTTCTTTTGGGACGATGGAAACAAGCCCGGTTACTTAGAAGTGCCTAAAGACAGTAATTACATGTCTAAGGATTTTAAAAAATATGGCTGGGATTTTAAAAAGCGAATTCCACTTTGGCAATTGGTTTTTAACGATGCTGTTTCTTCCACTTGGTATTGGGGAGATTCTTCGGGCTGGTTTTACGGTGTTGATTCAACGAATAGCGACATGAAGGATAACTTTAATCTTTTGTCTGGAACGATGCCTTTGATGTGGGCAGATGAAAAGGGTTATGGTTGGAACAGAAACCGCGACAGGTTTTTACAAACCATTAGAAACGTTTCCAATTTTCAGGAAAGAATAGCGACTACTGAGTTGCTTACCCATGAATTTCTAAACAGCGATAGCACCCTGCAATATTCGAAATTTGCCAACGGTGCGGAGGTTTATGTGAGTTTTGCGAAAGAGCCAGTATCAGTAAAAATTGATAAAAAAAACATCAACCTTGCACCGATAGGTTTTTATGTAACTGCATCCGGTTTTAAGCAAACCAAAACGATAGATAAAGGTGTAGTAATTACTCAAATTGTATCAGACAGCTTGTATTCTGTAAGTACAGATAGTTACAAAAAAGTTGGCGCAATAAGTACAAATGGTAAAGTAACCGCCTTTAAAATTGCCGATAACCACTGGCGCATTTTAACTGAAACTCCCGAATCAGCAAGTAAAATTAATTTGAAAGAAGTACTTAACGTTAAAGCATTAAAGGATTATTCTATTAACGTGTTGAATGAAAACGGCAAAAAGCAGAAGAAATTTGTTAAACACGGTTCGGTTAATGAGCTAACACTCCCTGCCGAAAAAGGAATTAAAATTTACGATTTAA
Organism: Sphingobacteriales bacterium; assembly: GCA_038235745.1. Taxonomy (GTDB): domain Bacteria; phylum Bacteroidota; class Bacteroidia; order Sphingobacteriales; family Sphingobacteriaceae; genus Pseudopedobacter. Next base: position 12,057 of record JBBSTQ010000045.1, on the reverse strand, counting down.
CTTGGTAAAATGAACATTTTTAAAAAGAATTTCTGGAAATTATTAATCATCACGGTTTTAATAAATCATTTTTCGTCAGTTGCATTCTCGCAGACGAAACAAAACGAAAAATTGGATATTGCTTTTGAATCTGCCGATGATAGCGATGTTTCTATTTTTATTGTGTTGAAGGACTTGCCAGAGCAAAAATTTCTATTTACAGTACCAGAGATTTTTATGGCAGAAAATTTCAAGGACGGAATTTTCAACGCCGAATTAACCCCTTGGCGGTTTAAGGATAATACCATATTCAGAAAAGGACGTGGCAATCGTTTGGCATATCGGGTGGATATGTCTGCGCATCAGGATAAAAATGTTTATTGGATCAATTGGACAATAAACTTCCAGAACAAAAGTAAAGATACTATCCGTAACCTATCCGCTTTCAACTGTTTAACCATGCACCATGCACCTTTGTTTAAAGATACTGCAATGCTTCATACTTGGGCAAAGGATGCCAATGGCGATACCATAAGTGTAAAATCGATACAAAAAACAACTGGAAATGGCAGACGAACCATGCAGTTTTACCCATCTGCAAATGGGATAAAAGATTTGTCAACCATCCCTTGGTTAAGGGATTGGCAGGTGATTTCGCCACAAACATTAAGCGGGAATAGCTTGTGGTTATACTCGCCAGATCAACGTTGGAAAATTGAAACCATGACCGAAGGAAAAGGTCAACCCGCTTTCTTTTTTAATAATTTTGAACACGATCATGGTTGCATTCACTCATCTCCATTAGTTGCGCAAAAGCTAGTACCGGGAGAAAAAACAACAGTGAGCGGTAGATTCATTTTTACTAAAATGTTTTAAGCTTTAATTATAATCGGCAGGCATTAATTAAAATCTTATTTCACTGAATCTTAGGCAACATGTTAAAATTGAATTTATAAAGGCAAGGGCTAACTACGTGATTTTCGATAGTGAAATTTACGACAGTTGAGCTAAAAACTGATTAGCCAATAATTATTTCAATCCTAAAAATCCCTTATATTCATGTGGTTTGTCGAGCCATATCAATTATTAAAGTTAATTATTAATGTATCAATGAAACTTTTATTTCACACGTTACTGTTTGTATTTGCAGGCATGGTAAATACGAACGCACAGGTTAGTCAAAATCTAAAGATTACCAATTCTAGGCTGAGTTTAACGCTAGATAAGGCTACCGGAAGCTTTAATATTTTAGATGCTAAAACTTCAAGAAAATGGGAATCTAAACCTTACGTCAAAATCCGTTTTCTACGGGCAGAAGCCATCAGTAAAACTCAATTACAAGTTTTTATGCATGACTCTACTGCTAAAATGGATTTTGTAAGTGTTGTGAGTTTGCATTCTGACAGTACCGTATCATTTGTAATGGACACGCAACAAAAAGATGCTTTTATTGATCAGATGGTTTTTCCACCTGTTATAACTACAAATTTCAACAAGGGAGCTCTTATCTTTTCATATCGGTCTGGAGGGATTAACCTGCCTCAAAATGACTTATCATTTCCAGCAAAAAGAATGATGGTTTATGATAACATAGGTTTGGATATGCCTTGGATTGGAGTATACGACGGCAACAAAGGCGACGGAATGTTATTATTAGCGAATACGCCTTACGATGTTGAATTAGATCTGAGGGTTCACAATGGTAAAATGTGGCCAAGTATAGGCTGGGCGCCCTCACTCATAAAATTTGCTTATCCTCGAAAAGCTTCTTACATATTTACATCCTCTGGTGGTTATGTAACCCAGGCAAAACACTATAGAAATTATACAATTGCGGAAGGGAATTTTAAGTCGTTAAAGCAAAAAATTCAGGATAAACCAATATTGAATCGTTTAGTTGGCGCCTCGGTAGTTTGGGGAAGCGAAGGCTTAAGTTTTGCAAAGCAAGCCAAAATATTGGGCATTAAAAAACTGATGATCATGGGTGATAAATTTCAGACTCAAGACATTAAAGAAATGACCAAGTTAGGTTACTTGAACTCAGCCTATGAAAATTTGGATGACACAAGAGAGGGTCGCATAGGGCACATGAAGGACACGATGTCAATTGCGGCTTATTACAAAAGAGATGGTACGCCAAAAGTTGGGTGGGTTACAAAAACAGGAATCGAATATTATTCTCGTTCTTCTGTACGTTCATTGTTTGCAATGAAACAATACTTACCATCATATTTAACACGGAAGCCACTTACTGGTCTTTTTTTAGATGTTACTCCTTCTTACCTAATGGAAGACTTTAATGCTTTACATACCTTCAATAGGGAAGCTGATAAAGGCTACAAAAACCAAATGAAGGATTATATAAGTGAGAATTTAGGATTGGTTGTTGGTGGCGAACATATTAAAGCATGGAGTGTTCCACATTTAGATTATTCTGAAGGACCTATGACTGGGTCTTTTTTTTGGGAAGATGGGAATAAACCAGGTTATTTGGAAGTACCTAAAGACAGTAGTTATATGTCGAAAAATTTTAAAAAGTACGGCTGGGATTTTAAGAAACGCATTCCGCTTTGGCAATTGGTTTTTAATGATGCTGTTTCCTCTACTTGGTATTGGGGAGACTCGTCAGATTGGTTCTACGGCGTAGAACCAAAAAACAGCGACAGAAAAGACAACTTTAATCTTTTATATGGAACAATGCCTTTAATGTGGGCAGATGAAAAAGGATATGGATGGAATAGGAACCGAGATCGGTTTTTACAAACCATCAGAAATGTTTCAACTTTTCAAGAAAGAATAGCAACGTCAGAATTACTTACACACCAATTTTTGAATGGCGATAGTACCTTACAACACTCTACATTTGCTAATGGTGCGCAAGTTTATGTGAGTTTTTCAGATCAGCCTGTTTCTGTTAAAATCGAAAGAAAAAAAGTCAATTTAGCACCACGAGGTTTCTATGTAACCGCACCTGATTTTAAGCAAACCAAAACTTTGGTTAATGGCGCAGTAGTTACCGAAATCCTTTCAGATAGCTTATATTCAGTTAGTACAGATAGATACAAAAAGATTGGAGCTATCCGAACAAAAGGAAAAGTAACGGCTTTTAAGATGGCTACTAACCATTGGCGTATCGTTACGGAAACACCTGAGCATGATAGCAAAGTTAAATTAAAACGGTTGCTCAAAGTTAAAGTGTTAAAACCATACACGCTTGTTTTAATCGACGAAAATGCTGAAAACGCTAAAACACTTATAAAAAACTCCTCTGCTAATATATTAACTATCCCCGCCGGCGAGGGTATCAAAATTTACGACTTAACATGGTAATCATCAACTTTCACAAAATGAACTATTGTAAGCTAATTCTCATCACAATTTTAGTAAATCAAGGCGTAATTAACGGATTCTCGCAAACGCAAAAAAGCAAAAAAAATTCAGATACAGTAAAGCCTGCAGCTAAAAGTGATGTGCCTTTTGCTGCTCCGCAAGTCGCAAAATTACCAACCTACAAGGAATACATTATGAGTAACGTTGCCATGCAACAAGAAATTGATATGTTTTTAAAAGAGAATGGTGCTTGGGCAAAATACGATTCTGAATTAGGCTATACGCTTGGCAATTCAATTCCTGTGGAAGGTATTGATACGAGTGCAACAATATCAACCATTACCGCAAATGGAGCAAGAACCATGTTTATGTATAAGGAAAAACCTTGTCGAATAAATACATACGGAGACAGTTTTACACAGTGCCAGCAGGTATCCGACGGCGAAACTTGGCAGGAATATTTGGCGGCTCATTTCGGAGAACCTATCCGTAATTATGGGGTTGGTGGTTACGGTGTTTATCAAGCTTATAGAAGATTATTGAGAGAAGAAAAAACTAAAAATACTGCTGAAAATTTGGTGTTTTACATTTGGGGAGATGACCCCATCCGAAGTTTATTACGTTGCCGTTACATGGTCATTAAAGATTGGACAAACCGCAGTGAACCGGGAATGCGCTTCCACGGTAATTTTTGGCCAAATGTGGAAATGGATTTAAAAACTGGAAAATTCGTAGAATTTGAAAATCGGTTGCCCACCCCAACAAGTTTAACAAAAATGACTGAGCCTAAATGGATGTACAAAAACTTGAAATATGATTTAGCATTGCAACTTTTGCTATTTAAAATGGGGAAAATTGCTGATTTAGACATCAAAAAATTGCAGGTACTAAGTAAATGGTTGAAGTTAGATATTAATCTTACGGATAAAGAAAAGCTCTCTGAAAACGCAAGTCTTTTATTGGATAAATATTCCTTTGCAGCCACAAAGTATATTTTGGAAAAACTAAACGTTTACGCAAAAACCAATGACAAAAAATTACTTACGGTATTGTTTGATCCTTACAGAACCACCAACGCTTTGCTTATGGGAGAAAAGCGTTACGACCAAGATATAGTCGATTATTTAAAAGCGAAAAACACAAATTACTTTGACATGAATCTAGAACATGTTAAAGATTACAAAAAGTTTAATATCGGCATTACAGATTATTACCGCATTTACTTTTTAGGACATTATAACCCAACCGGGAATCACTTTTTTGCTTTTGCTATCAAAAATAAATTGTTGGAAATGTTAACTCCAAAACCGATAACTTATAACACGAAAACTACCAACTGGACGGATTTCAAGGATTATTTGGATGGTGTGAAGTAAAAAGTACCAAATGTTCCACGATTAGATTAAATGTTCAAAACTATAGTATATTTTAAAACCACCTATGTAAGCATTTTGATAATATTTACTATTGAAAACTAAATCTTACCAAAATAGCTGTTTATTTTCTTCATAAGTAAAAATTCTATTTTCAGTACCTCCTTCCATATCTTTTAATAATAAGAGCGCATTTTTAGGTACATTATTAAACGTCACTGTCTTATCTTCTTTCCCCATTTTAACGCCCAGTGATATCCATTTGTCTGCCCAATAATACAACTCATATTTTACGTTTGAAACTATAGCATTATCATCGTTTCTGGCGGTAAACTTGATTTTGGAAATGTTGACTGCATTTTTAGCACCAAAATCATAACCGATGTATGTCTCCCCATTTTCTTTTGGTGTAAAATAACTTGAGCGGTTTTGGTCTATTGCATTTTCTTTTGTGTAAGGAAACTTGCCAGGATTGCCAATTAATTTTCCAGATAATTTGATTTCATCTTTACCGTTTGTACCCCAAAACTCTACATTAGAAACAAATGTTGATGGCGTTCCTCGAAATTGATATAGTGCATATCTGAAATTTTTATCGGTTTCAATTTTAACCTCTGTGCCGTAATATGGTAAAGTTTTAATAGTGTGTACATTCACGGTGTCTGAAAAGTCATCTTCATTGGCAAATTGAAAATTACCGTTAATCATGTAACTTTGCCAAAGGTTTACAAAAGATCGATACGGATATTTGGTATGCAGTTTTATTGTTTCCTTTTTACCTTTTAAATTAAGGTCAACGGCTACTCCAAAAGAATTAAGTAAAAACGGTTTACCAGCAGGTAATACCTCCCCGTTTTTAAAATAAGCTGGTAAATAGACTATGTTTTTCCCTACACTTTTAAATATTGCTTTCTTGTTTTGTATTTCAGACCAAGCAACCGTTCTCCACGCCTTGTTATCAAATACACATAAATACATAAAGTTTTCCTCTGAAAGATCGTTTTCATCCACTGTTCTAATTACATCCGCACATTCCACATACTCATCAGTTACATCTTTAAGCCGATCGTTAGTAAAATAAGGTGGGATTTCATCGTTTTTATTCTTTAACACAGCTAGTGAGTTGTTTTGTTTACTAAAACATTGCCTGTAAACTTTCGGTACAGTTCTCACGTAATTCATCATTACATCTTTTGGATAACCCTTTATTGGCTTTTCCCACACATAAGTAGTTGCACTTATAATTTGGTCTGTTCTTCCTTGTATTTGTTTGTTGGTTAACCTCTTGGTTATGGTGTCATTAACCGGATCTATTATTTTGTACCAAAAGTGGGATGCATTACTATTTCCCCAATTTGGTATTTGGTCAAGGGCAACAGGGACGCCTACGGCTCTTAACGCGGCAATTCGTAAACTTGTAGCGTCAATACATTCGCCAATCCTCCCCTTCAACAGGTCAGCAAACTTTGTCGGTTGTAAAAAAGGGTATCTTCTGAGAATTTCTCCGTCGTCAGTAAACCATTGGTCTATATCCAATATAACTGGGTTTGATGCTTTAAAAGTGTCTTTAGTTTTTAACGAGTCTAAAACCCCTTCATATCTCTCGTATAGAATATTTCTACCATCTTTAGAATAAGTATTTGTAGAACGATAAGGCAATATATACTCACAAAAAATTTCAAATGAGATATGTTTTGCCCAAGGCATATTATGCCAAACATAAAAGGCATTTTCAATGTTGTTTATTAGAAACTCGCCAGAAACTGTTTGAAGTTCTTCAACATAATTACTACGTTTAGTAGGGTTTAATTTCCTTCCTCGATTAATGCTATCAATGATAACCGAAACCGCTGATAAGTCTAATTTTTTATTATTCCTTTTAAAAGTTTGATCTAAAGCGTTAAAGTATATATCGTTTTGTACTGAACTTGTGTCTAAGGTTTGTAGCCCATCTATATTTTCTATGAGAAAATATGCGGCTTTTAACTTTAAACTATCAGATGGATTTTCATTGTAATGTTTAATTACTTTTTCCAACTCTTTTTTATTTTCTCCAGCTTTATCTAAAATTCTATCTATTTTTTCAGGGTATCTTACTGGGTTTAAGCATGACGTTAAAATGAGAATAGTTATTGCAGCAATACCTTTATGGATTCTATTATTCAGCTTAAATTGCGGTAATTGATTAAAACAAAGGTTATACATAACACATTAATGATTATCGAGTATGAGGATTAACGGTGGTTGGTACTAGGGACTTAAAATACAAGGTTTGAGTTTCCCTCATCATAGCTTCAGTAATAGGCGATTGAACCTTGGGCTTAAAATTTATTACCTCTAAAGCTAGTTTCTTCCACTCCATAATGTGACCTTGTTTGTAATAAAGCATTGCAAGTAGGAATTTTGGTTGTAATAAGTTAGGAATAGCGGATGACAAAAATATATACTGCTTTTCTGCCTTTTTGAATAAATTTAAGTTCTCATACGCATTTCCTAACAAAAAATAGAGCTGTGGGTTTGAACAGGTGTTTTTCGCATGTTCTAAAAGTTCTATACCTTCATAATATCTACCTAGATCTAAAAGGTATTCTGCTCTCTTAATTAGAAAATCAGCGTCTTGGTCTAATATGAAACGAAATCTCGATAATTTCTCGATATCGTTATTCTCATAACCGCGACTTTCTATCATATGCCAATGCTTATACGCATTTAATACGTTTTTTGAATGGTTTATAAAATATATTCCAAACAAAAAAATAATAGTGGTTAATACAATATTTTTTTTAATAATTATTTTGTTTTGATCGGTATCAATCGATTTTTTTAAAATTTCGTAGTTAGCTGAAATAATGGAGAGGGAATAAAAAAAAAGGATAAGAATAGGTAAGACAGATAAGGAATAAGAAAATAAACTGCTCACAAAAATAACAATTGCGGATGCTGAAGCGCCAAGCCCCAACGATAATATTTGATTTGAGGTGGAACGGCTAAGAAGAATCTTACAATATTTGAATACAATGATAAGTAAGGTTGTGAATAAAACAATACCAATGATACCTTGTTCAATACCAATTTGTAAAATATGATTAAAAGCATACCAAACTTCACCAGCAAGCCTGCCTTCCGTGGGTATTAGATTAGGATGGTAACGAAAGTATTGGGATTGATAATTCAAAAATGTTGCTGGAAAATGACCAGCTCCAATACCAGAAAGAAAGTGATCTTGAAATATTTTATTTGAAACTTTCCAAACCAATAACCGACCATCTGCTGAATCCTTTTTAAAATGATATAAAAAATACAAGCTATAGGCAATTATAGAAGTAAGGCACACCAGTAAGACACCTTTGTAAGTTTTACTTTTAATATATATACCTAGTTTATATACGATATTGTATTTACTTTCCACAATAACAATTATACCTGCAAACAGGCCAAGCCAGGCAGCTCTTGACAAAGTGAAGATTACAATAGGCACTCCAATAACAAATTGACTTAAAGAGATGAACTTAATTATTTTGCTAGGACAATACAGGAATGTAGCTAAACAATAAACGAGCAGTGCGGATAAATAAATTGCATACGGTCCAGAATTATTAAAAAATCCTGTAATTAGAAAATTAGAATTAAAAGAAGTTAAAGTATTATTCAATTGCAAAAAAGCAATTGCAATCTGTACCATAACTAGTCCTAAAATTGAGGTATTGAAGGTATTTACGTGAAATTTACGGTCCATAAAAATACGTTTACTGAGAAAATATGTTAACAATAATCCTAAATTTTCCATATTTTTTCTCGAAAGTAAATCCCGATTATGGAAGGCAGTAGTAAGTATTGCATACACCAAAAATAACAATACCATTACGTCTAAACGATTTAGGTTTAAGCAGAAATCTTTGTTTATGGTTTCTAATGAATATAAGATGATTAATAAGCCTGTGAAAAATAAAAACCAAGATTCTTTAAAAGTAAAAATCCCATTGACCATTTCAAAGCTATGAACAATGGAAGTAAAAAAGATGGCAATTACTGCAAGTAACCCTATGTAGTTAAGTATTTTATTCACAACAATATTTAGTACTGTTTGTTTATGAAACTCTCAGCTCCCGCAACCAGATGAGTATTAATACAAAAGCGATGCTCCAACGCACTTAGTCTTAAATGTTTAGCAGGTTAAGGCTAAACCAGAAGATCTTTCTTTAAAAGCTAAATACTGTCCCAACTTGATGCTTTAAGGCAAGACATTTAAAACAATGTAAATCATAAACATTATTTCTGTGGTGATTAATCTTGAATAGACCTTAGTTTATTATAACAACGTGTTAATACAAGTATCGATAAATCATAGGAGAAGTCTCTTTCTCCTCTAATTTATAACCATATCATTGTTATAATCCGTATTTCCGTTTTATTTTTAAATGTTTCTTATATAATTTTTTAGCAATATTATCTAACTCTTTACTACTATAGTAATGTAAACTACGAGCCATATAATAATTTTGTCCGCTTTCACAATTTTCACACATTACAGGCGGTGGCATATTTTTAACAAAATTTTTAGCTAATTCCCTTGACATTTCTATCGCTTCAAGACTTAATCCATCATAAGGATTGAATGCGTCTTTCTTTTCAATCATCTTAAAAATAGAGTCGCCTTTGTAGCTTTCTTTTAAGCATTGAAAAAAAACGTTATCTTTAAAGGCGTTTATCCAAGGATTAGTGGGTTGGTCATATTCATATTTCTGATAGATATTATTTGAGCACCCTCCCAAGAAAGCTATTGAAAACAATATAAATGAAAATAAAAATTTATTTTTCATAATTTTTAGTTTAAAACCCATATATCAAGGCGAAGGATGGGGGCGTCATAAAAGTGGCAATTATCGCCATAGGGTGGATCCTCTTTCAATAAACCCGCATGCGTTCAAAGCTATTTGCAAATTTCAGATGTATATTTTCCTAACTCAGCCTTTGCTATTGAATCAAGTTGTCTGCTTTCATAAAAGTGCAATGCTTGAGCCATATAATAATTTTGCTCTGGTTTACACTCATCGCAAAAAGGTGGGCGAGGCATATTCTTTACAAAATTCTTCCCAATAGAGTCAATTTTAAGCTGAATCGAAAAAGGTAGGCCATCAAATGGATTAAATACATCAACTTTTTTAATTTCATCGAATGCTGCGGTATTTTTATAACTTTCCATCAAAATTGCAAAGAACACCCTGTCTTTAAATGCAGAAATGCATGGATTTTCACTCCCGCTACTCACATAATCAAATCGAGGTTTTTTATTTGTTACAACACACCCTGTAGTAACAACAAGTAAGCAAAATAAAATCTTTTTCATGTATATTAGTTTAGAATCCAAATATCAATTTGCTTAATATACCTGGCATCCTCAAAATGACAGTCATTACCACAAGTAGCATCACTTTTTAACAAATCAGCATGTCCTGTAGCCCACCTAGTATCTGAAGATACAATACAATAAATTCCTTTTTTTCCAGAAAGTTTAGTAGTTAAGTTTGCGCCAAATGGCAATATTTCAGAAGCCTTAACTTGAAAGTGAGATGCATTATGTGGTGTTAATGGATCTCCATCATTAGTTCCAAAAGTCTTCCTCATCCAAGCATTCAATTCTGCTGCTCTCAAAAAATAGTACTTTCCATCAGCCCCTATCAATGTTTGTGATGGCTTGGTTACCAATACTCCATTTTTTAACACTGTTCTTTCGGGAATGTTGGGAAGTACAATACCCGAATAATTTAGAGCTTTAGAAAGTCTTATTGCACAAGTGTTTAAGGGTTTGTTTGTGTACAATGCGCCAACATCGCCCCCAATTGATTGAAACATTTTCTCTGACGTATTATATAAGAGATTTGAATTTAACGGAAAATTATTTTCAAAATCATACCATGAGGGCAAGCTCTGAGCAGGGAGTGTCAGATTCGGATTATCCCAGTATTCCGCATCATACTCTCCATCTGTTCCTTCATCTGAACCCATAAATCGATTTTTAAATGTCTCTATACTCAAGCCAGGGTTGCTGTCTAAGTGTGATATAGCCCAGCTTAAATATTCTTTTCTTTCAAGTATAGTCAAGTTGTCTGAATCTTCTAAATATTCTCTAATTGCTCCAAATTTAATCGGGTTATCTAAATACCAAGTTTTTTCATACATAGTCAGCTCATTTCCTGGTATGTGTAAAGTTGCCAAAAACACGTCGATTGCACTTAATCCCGAACCACCACCGGATCCATAAATATTTATATTTGTCCAGTTCCCAGAATTATCAACATAATTACCGCTAAAGTTACTGCCGTTAGTTGTCCAGTTAAAACCTGTGTTAGAAAAGGAACCCTCGGAGCCACTGCTACCCTCACTTCCACCTCCGCCTCCTCCTCCAAAATTATTCCAAAAGCCACATGAATATGGAATATAATTATCATAAAAATAACTCGCTCCAAAAAAACATGATATGGAATCTAAAAGACTCCCCAGCCAGCTGCTCTGAGTTCTTACTTGACTATTTTTTGTCGACGAAATCGACGAAGAGTTAACTTTTTGATTATTTTGTTTTTCTTTATAAACATGAATATCGCTTCCTGCGCCGTTCTTATATTTTTGAACACGCATATTACGATCCTGAAAACTAACCCACGCAACTTCACCAGTGAACTTTTTTTCCTTAGTTTTATTTTCGCTTAGCCACTTATACGCATAAACAGCAAGTTCGGAATTTGCATTTTCTTTCGTGAAAATAAGGCAAGCATTTTCAGAAACAGGCACTCGTATCACATGTTGGTTTTCTATAATGTTTTGCTGTGCTTTTTCCCATTTCACTTGGAATGGTAGTTTATTTATTGGATTACCACTCGACTTTTTCACTGCTTTGCCGTTGCTAGATGAGTTGACAGGTAGTTTTTCTAACCATTGCGAGATTTCCCCAGATGTAATTTTCGCTACATCCTTACTACTCGGTTCACTAAAAAAATCAGAATCGTTCTTACAAGAACTTCCAAAGAAAAAAAATAAAGAGGCTAAAAGCGTGGTAGTTATTGTTAGTAATAATTTAATTCTCATAGTTATAGTATAAGAGATACATGATGATTTAAGAAACAATTTCGGAAGTTCCAATCCTAAATCAGGTTATAGAAATTCACACTATATCTTCACTAAAGTAGTTTTATATTTTAGGATGTGTTTCAGTATATACTTGTCTTAAATGACGTAGTGGTCTAGCCCCCTATAAATCGGACTTTTGAATTTCAATAAAATAAAGGTACAGAATTAGTCTTTATCTTTGCCATGCAAGGAACAAACGACCGGCGAGTTTTACACCGATGTTTGTAGAAATGATGAGGCGCCCATCATT
>JBBSTQ010000044.1:0-13809 GCA_038235745.1 Sphingobacteriales bacterium | reverse complement strand
ATAAAGATATAAAAACGATTATTGCAGCCAGAGGTGGTTATGGGTGCATCCGAATTGTGGACGAGATAGACTGGACTCCACTAGTTTTAAATCCCAAATGGATCATAGGTTTTAGTGATATTACCATTTTCCACTTACGATTGCAAAGTATGGGCTTACAAAGTCTGCATGGTCAAATGCCTTCCACGATTACCGAAAGCTCACAGGAAGGACTCGAAAGTTTAAGAAAAGCGTTATTCGGAGAACCTTTAAATTATGACTTTGAACCGAAGCCTGCGAACAAAAGTGGCTCAGCAACTGGAGAGTTAGTCGGAGGAAACCTCACACTATTGACATCTTGTATAGCTTCGAGTAGCGATATAGACTATGCCGATAAGATTCTATTTATTGAAGATGTTGGCGAATACGCCTACGTGATAGACAGATTAGTACGTACAATGGACAGAGCGGGAAAGTTTAAAAATTTAAAAGGCTTAATTGTGGGTGGCTTTACCGGAATTAACCAAGACGAACCAGCATTTGGTTACACGGCAACAGAAATAATTCAGTCGGTAATGTCGAAATACGATTTCCCAATTTGTTTCGACTTTCCGGCGGGTCATTTACCAGATAACCGAGCTTTGGTTTTAGGAAGAGAAGTTGTTTTAGAGGTTTCCACCGAAATTTGCAAACTGAGTTTCTTTTAACCTTTAAACGATAGAAACGATTTCTTTCTTCTTCTTTGTCTTTAATCTTTTAGGAATACTGTTCAAAATCTCGCCTTCCAGCGCATCAATCATTCTGTTTTTGATGAAATTTTTATGAGTGACGATACTGATTTCGCGACTAGGTTCTGGGCTTTTGAAATAACGCACCCTGTCCATCTGCTTTACTGAAAAATCCTGCAAAGAAAGCTCCGGCAAAATGGTTATCCCGTCGTTAATATCCACCATTTTAATCAAGGTCTCAATACTTCCCGTGTTATAATTAAGTTTAACGTGGTTCGATTTTGTGTGCTGGCAAATATTTAAAACCTGATTTCGCATGCAATGCCCCTCGTTTAGCAACCAAAGATTATCTACATCCAAATCATTTGTGGTCAATGCTTTTTTCTTGAACATCGGACTGTTCTTTGTAAGGTAGCTCACAAAATTTTCGTAATAAACAGGTCGTTCGATCAAAAAATCTACTTCAAGTGGAGTTGCCAAAATACCACAATCCAGCAACCCAACTTTTAATTTTTGAATGATTGTTTCAGTAGTCAGTTCGGATACGGAAAGGCGTATTTTAGGGTATTTTTCTAAAAATCCGCCTATCACTTTCGGAATTAAATAAGGTGCAACGGTAGGGATTACCCCAATTTTTAGCTCGCCACCTATCTCCCCTTTTCGCTCCTCAATAATATCTTTTATTTTAAAGCTTTCTTGTAGTAAAATTCTGGCTTGCTCAATTATTTCAATCCCAATTTCTGTTGGCGTAACTGGCTGCCGTGATCGGTCAAAGAGCTTAACACCCAAACCTTCTTCCAGTTTTTGAATCTGCATACTCAGCGTAGGCTGTGTTACAAAGCACTTTTCTGCTGCTAGCACAAAGCTTCGATAGGTATCTACAGCTACAGCGTATTCCAATTGAACTATTGTCATGCTGTAAAATAGATAAATTCTATAAGAAAAGAAATAATCATTACACAAAAAAGGAGGCTTCCGCCTCCTTTTGTATTTCAAGCTGTATTTAAAATCTATTCTACCGTTACAGATTTTGCCAAATTTCGTGGCTGATCAACGTTGCAACCACGTAAAACCGCAATATGGTAAGATAACAACTGCAAAGGAATCGTCGCTAATAAAGGTAAAAATGCCTCATCACTAGCTGGAATTTCAATGGAATAATCCGCCATCTTTTTTACGTCGATATCGCCTTCTGTTACAATTGCTACAACAACTCCTTTTCTAGCTTTTACTTCTTGTATGTTAGAAATTACTTTTTCGTAAGATGAATTCTTTGTCGCAATCACAACAACCGGCATTTCCTCGTCAATTAAAGCAATTGGCCCGTGTTTCATTTCTGCAGCTGGGTAACCTTCCGCATGTATGTAAGAAATTTCTTTCAGTTTTAAAGCACCTTCTAAAGCGACTGGGAAACCACTTCCTCTGCCTAAAAACAGTGCGTTTCTTGAGTCCTTAAACTTAGCTGCAATCTCTAAAATCAACTTATCAGACTCTAAAGCTTTCTCAACCATTGATGGGATTCTTTCCAACTCGCTTAACAGAGCAATCAATTTCGCTTTAGGTAAAGTACCTTTCTTTTCGGCCATGTAGAAAGCCAATAAAGTTAAAGCAGTTACCTGTGCAGTAAAAGCTTTTGTGGATGCCACACCAATTTCTGGCCCAGCGTGAGTATAGATACCCGCATCAGATAAACGTGGAATGGAAGAACCGACTACATTGCAAATCCCGAAAATGGTTGCACCTTTTGCTTTGGCCATTTCAATAGCAGCCATGGTATCGGCAGTTTCTCCAGATTGAGAAATAGCAATTACGATGTCATGCTCCGTAATAATTGGATTACGGTACCTGAATTCAGAAGCGTACTCAACTTCTACCGGAATTCTTGCATATTCTTCAATTAAATACTCGCCAACTAATCCCGCATGCCATGATGTTCCACAAGCAACAATTATAATTCTATGCGCATTCTTAAACTGCTCAGTATAATCCTTTATTCCTCCTAATTGGATTTTCCCTTCTAAAGGATAAACACGACCACGCATACAATCAGAGATTGACCTTGGTTGCTCATAGATTTCTTTGAGCATGAAATGCTCGTACCCGCCTTTTTCAATCATTTCGAGTTTGATCTCTAACTGCTGAACGTAAGGAGTTTTTACGGTGTTATCTATGGTTTTGATAACCAGCTCATCTGTTCTTAGATAAGCGATTTCATTATCATCTAAATAAATTACATTCTTGGTGTATTCTACAATCGGTGTTGCATCAGATGCGATAAAATACTCATTTTCACCAACTCCAATAACCAATGGACTTCCTTTTCTAGCAGCAATTAGCATTTCAGGATCTTCCTTGCTCATAATTACAATCGCATACGCACCAATTACTTCTTTCAAAGCTTCTCGAACCGCTTGTTGTAAATCAATTTTTGCAGCTTTTTGGATATCCTCAATTAAGTGAATTAACACTTCGGTATCTGTATCGCTTTTAAAAACGTGTCCGCGATTAATTAACTCCTCTTTTAAAGGCCCGTAATTTTCGATGATTCCATTATGGATGATGGCTAATTTCCCATCGCCAGACTCATGCGGATGGGAATTTTGATCATTCGGTGGCCCGTGGGTAGCCCAACGCGTATGACCCATTCCGATAGATCCAGAATGGTCTTTACCTTCTACAAACTTTTGTAGCTCGGCAACTTTTCCGGCTTTTTTATAAATATTCAACTCTGAAGAGTCGTTCAATAATGCAACTCCTGCACTATCGTAACCTCTGTATTCTAAGCGTTGCAAACCTTTAATGACAATAGGATATGCATCTCTAAAGCCAATATAACCAACAATTCCACACATAAAAAAAACTATATTTTGAAGACGGTGCTAATCTACAAAATATAGTTTCATTTATAATAAAACCGAAAACTTACTTCTGATCCGTATAAAATATTTTCAGTTTGACTTTGTAATTAATGTTGCTTCCGCCACCAACAACTGACCTGCCAAGCACACTAAGATTACCGCCTTCCGCAAATTCTGAAGGCGTTATAAAAGTACCATAGTTGGTTATTTTACCGCTCAATAAATCCTGAACGTAACCCGTAAAGTTGAAAGTATAGGATTTAGCCGTATTATTGAAGAAACCTCCCACAAACCCTGGGCCTAAGAACCGACGGTCATTAGGCGATTCATCTGGAACGAATTGTGGCCTATTTGCAATATCCCAACGGTACGTCCGCAACCTACTGATAGGTGCATAATTGTCATAAGCAGGGTTTCTATCTAACGACAAAATAAGCTCTGCTCTGTTTACCGTTATGTTTTTACCCAATGCTTTCAACTTATTCAAATAAGGAAAATCAATTTTCACGTAAGTACCACCCAAGCCTTTCAGGTATAAGATATTGCTATTTTTAGCAGTACTTGCCAATTCAGTTTTAACCGCTGTGCCATCCATATCCCAAGTTAACTCCGTGGCAGCATTTCCACCGTTGTTACCGTTAACAACAAATGTGTTTACCAGCGTATCAATTACTCCTGCAGCGCTTGTTGTTTTGTAAAAAACATCTAATTTGGCCGCACCACTTGTTTGAGCATCCAAACCAAACAAACCACCTGCACCGGTAGTAGCTCCTTTATTGATAGAGATAAATAAACCCTTTATAAAATTATTGAAGGTTGCGTTAGAAACTTTGTTAACAGAATCCAAGTTGATAATGTTGTTTTTAACGAAGTTAGCGTCCAGCTTAATTCTTAATTGTCTAGGAACTCTCTTTATGCTATCTACTTTTCCTTTTCTAATATCCTGAATAGTGATGCTATCCCTTAAATTGGTAGTGATGGTTTTGGTACCGATGACGGTAGATTTTACCATCCATTTTTTATTTGAGTAGTAAACTTTTCTAGAGTCGCTGTATAAAACTTCATTCAATTGCCTTACTTCTGCAGCAAAACTGGCATTTGTGCTATCACCATAAAAATCAATAAACGGAATAACCAAAACTGCCGAATCTAATGCGGTGTTTGTCCCAAATTTATAGCTTGAAGCAGGCATGGTTAAACCCAATGCAATATTGGCTGTTGTTTTACCGAAAACAGGATCGTTGAAATATCCTAAAACGCTTCTACCTGTACCGTTAGTAACGATACTATCTTGCTTTAAAAGCTTGGTAATAACTGTACTAGTGTCCACAATTTTACTCTCTAAAGCAACATCCGGACTAACATCTAAGCCAATGCCGGTAGGATTTTCACAGCTAGCTAAAATAAAAAGACTTACTAACAGGGTTAATAAGTCTGGTTTTATAAATCTCATATAAACTATTTCAATTGTATTATGCTACAGATACCAACTCATCAGTTACAATTTCTTGGTAAAAATTGTAATAATTTTCCATATCTGCGGTAGCAGAATGCTCTAAAACTGGTTTTTCCGACTTTTTAACAAAGTTTAACACATCTTCGTCTACGTTTTCTGACCCTAAAACAATGGCATCAGCATACTGAATTGCCGCTTTAGAAAGCCCAGCGTGGCTTGCATCTGCATAATCTGCTGTGTCTTTCTCTTTCATTCCTTTGATCAAAGCTTTCTTTGCAAAAGAATTGCCCAAAGTTCCATCGAAAGTGTTTTCGTAAACTGAATAAACTATTTTAGCATCCTTAAAAGTAGGGTCATCTTTGTAGTTTGTCTTTAAATATGCTGGCACTAATGAACTCATCCAACCATGGCAGTGAACAATGTCTGGTGCCCAACCTAATTTTTTAACTGTTTCCAGCGCTCCTTTACAAAAAAAGATTGCTCTTTCGTCGTTATCTGCATAAAACTTTCCTTTTCCATCATTGAAAACATACTTTCTGTGGAAATAATCTTCGTTGTCCAAAAAGTAAACTTGCATCCTGGCAGAAGGAATTGACGCAACTTTTATGATTAAAGGATTGTCGTTCTCGTTAATGATAATATTCATTCCCGAAAGGCGAATTACTTCGTGAAGTCTATTTCTTCTTTCGTTGATGCTACCGAAACGGGGCATTAAGATTCTTATTTCGAAGCCCTTTTCCTGCATTGCCTGCGGTAAAGTTCTTGTAATTTTTGAAATTGCTGTTAAATCCAGAAATGGTGACATTTCATGTGTGATAAACAAAAGCTTGGTTTTTCCCATCTCCTAAATCTGTTATAAGTTTTTGTTAAGAAGTTCTATTTCGAAGTGCAAATATAACAAAATTCTTGCGGAGTTACAATGTTTTTCGTAAATGCCGGTTGTAATTCCAGAACAAAATAGCCACATTTGCCGATTAAATTTTTAGCGCTTTTGATTACTTTCAATAAAAAAGAACAGCTGGTTGAGTATTTGAATGCTGAACGTAAAAACGGAATGACCATTGGCCTAGTTCCTACAATGGGTGCGCTACATCAGGGCCATCTGTCTTTAATTGCCGCTTCTAAAAAAGCTTGTGACTTAACCGTGGCGACAATTTTTGTTAACCCAACTCAGTTCAACAATCCAGAAGATTTATCGAAATATCCAAAGCCAATTGAGCGTGATCAACTATTGCTTGAATCATCGGGCTGTGATGTTTTGTTTAATCCAGAAATCGAGGAGATGTATGAAACGGACGAGGTTTGGGATTATAACGTAGGTGCGCTGAACGAAGTGCTGGAAGGTGCTTTTAGACCTGGGCATTACAAAGGTGTTACCCAGATAGTTTACAAACTATTCAAACTAGTTGCACCTGATAGGGCATTCTTCGGACAAAAAGACTATCAACAGTTTTTAGTGATTGCTAAACTGACCCAAGATTTTGGGTTAAATATCAATTTAAAGGCCTGCCAGATTATTAGGGAAGATGACGGATTAGCAATGAGTTCGAGAAATATTCGTTTAAATAGCAAAGAGCGAAGTGTTGCGCTACAGCTGTATAAATCTTTAGCATATATTAAACAACATTATGGAAAAGCATCAAATAACGAACTTTTAAAACAGGCGAAGGAGTTTTACGTAAATAGCTTGCTTGATTTAGAGTATTTGGAGATTGTAGATCGTGAAACTTTAAAGCCGATTAGCAAAACAGGTGATGACGCTATAGTTTTAGTTGCATGTGCTGTTGGGAATACCCGATTGATAGATAATATGATGCTTCCTTAACAATATTTTTAAAATCTATTTCTACTTTTGCAAAATGGTAATTGAAATTTTAAAATCTAAAATTCATAGGGTAAAGATTACCCAGTCCGAATTAAATTACGTGGGTAGTATTACTATTGACGAGGATTTGATTGAGGCTGCCAACATGATTCCCAACGAAAAAGTACAGGTGGTAAACAATAACAATGGCGCCCGCTTTGAAACCTACATTATTAAGGGAGAAAGAGGAAGTGGCATTGTATGTTTAAATGGATCTTGCGCTCGCTTAGCCCAAGTTGGTGATATCGTAATTATTGTATCTTATGCACACATGGAATTGGAAGAGGCTAAAAAATACGAGCCAATTTTGGTTTTCCCAGATGACAACAACAGGCTAATCAAATAGTTTATTGAAAAACACCACGCTAAACACCCTTAAATACATCCTTTTTTTAGCGGTGGGCTTAGCGTTAGCCTACTACCTCTTCAGTACTTTTTATACACCTTCATTTATTAATGACGTTAAAAGCGTAAACCTTTTTTGGCTTGGGCTCGCTCTTTTAGCTGCTTTAACTGCACATATCTTTAGGGCGTTAAGGTGGCAATTGATGATTGCACCACTCTCAGATAAAAAGCCTCGTTTTTTTAACGTCTTTAATGCGCTAATGGTTGGCTACCTCGTAAACTTGGCCTTACCAAGAGCCGGAGAACTTGCCAGATGTGTTTGGTTAGCAAAAAAAGAAAAGCTGGAAACCACAAGCTTGGTAGGCAGTGTGATCGCAGAGCGAATCATCGATTTAATAACACTTTTTGTTTTGGTGTTGATTAGCTTGATGATGTATCAGCAAATATTATTTAGCTTTTTCAACTTAACGGCACTAATCACAATTATTCAGGCTAAACTGTGGGTAGTAGGATTGGTTCTACTTCTGGGATTGTTATTTACGGTACTAATATTTAGACTCTCCAAAAAAGAATACGCCTTAGTCATCCGCTTTAAAAGCCTCGCAAATAAATTATGGAAAGGCTTTTTATCGGTTAAACGTGTAAAAAACCGAATCGGCTTTTTGTTTCATACCGTATTGATTTGGCTCTTTTACATTGCATCCACCTATTTCGGATTCAAAATGTTGCAACAAACTGAGGCATTAAGCTTTGTTGATGCTTTATTAACAGTTGTTGCCGCTAGTTTTGGAATGGTAGCGCCAATTCAAGGTGGCATTGGAGCATTCCATTTTATGGTCTCGCAGTGTTTGATTTTATTGGGAATAAACGGAAGTATCGCCTTGGTTTATGCAACTGTCTTGCATGCGGCTCAAACATTACTTACTGCTTTGTTTGGTTTGCTGGCTTTATTGCCAAGTTTTAATTTCGCCTCCACAAAAAAATCATCCTAGAACAGCGACTTTCATTAATCGTTGAGTTTAGCTTTTCATCGTTCTACGACTTACATTAAACCTTAATTAAATCGAACAATTTCATAAATTGCTATGCTTGCATAATATATTTGGTTATATTTGAGTTCGAGGCATTTTTAATCGTAGAATTATCAATTGCCGAGCCTCGCTTTAAACCATAAAAATACGACACCATGGACTTTCAATTATCCGAAGAGCATTTAATGATACAGCAAGCCGCCAGGGATTTTGCACAGACAGAACTGAAACCTGGGGTAATTGAAAGAGATGAACTCCAAAAATTTCCGACAGAACAAATCAAAAAACTGGGCGAACTTGGTTTTTTAGGGATGATGGTTGATCCGAAATATGGAGGTGCGGGCATGGATACTATTTCTTATGTGTTGGTAATGGAAGAATTATCAAAAATCGATGCATCAGCCTCTGTAGTGGTATCGGTAAACAATTCTTTGGTGTGTTTTGGAATAGAAAAATACGCATCCGAAGCACAAAAAGAAAAATATTTAAGACCACTAGCTTTAGGCGAAAAGCTGGGTGCATTCTGCTTATCAGAACCAGAAGCAGGATCAGATGCTACGTCACAACATACCAGTGCCATTGACAAAGGAGATCATTACCTTTTAAACGGCACTAAAAATTGGATTACCAACGGCAGTTCCGCTTCTATTTATTTGGTAATTGCACAAACCGATGCTTCTGAAGGCAGTCACGGAATAAATGTGCTCATAGTAGAAAAAGGCATGGAAGGTTTTACCATTGGTCCAAAAGAAAACAAATTAGGCATTAGAGGTTCTGATACCCATTCGTTAATGTTCAACGACGTTAAAGTGCCGAAAGAGAATCGGATTGGCGAAGATGGTTTTGGATTTAAGTTTGCCATGAAAACATTAGAAGGTGGCAGAATTGGAATTGCCGCACAAGCTTTAGGTATTGCATCCGGAGCGTTTGAACTGGCAACTAATTATGCTAAAGAAAGAAAAACCTTCGGAAAACCGATCTCGGAACATCAAGCAATTGCTTTTAAATTGGCAGACATGGCCACAGAAATTGAAGCAGCAAGGTTACTGGTTCTTAAAGCGGCTTGGCTTAAAGACCAAGGTTTGCCATACGCTAAAGCAAGCTCAATGGCTAAACTTTTTGCATCTGAAGTGGCTATGAAAACTACTATAGAAGCTGTTCAAATACATGGCGGTTACGGCTTTGTGAAAGAATACCACGTGGAACGCTTAATGCGTGACGCCAAAATAACGCAAATTTATGAGGGAACTTCAGAAATTCAAAAAGTAGTGATATCCAGAAGTGTTTTAAAATAAAAACAGATAAACTATCTTTAGCAAATGAAAAAACTTGCACTACTGTTCAACCTGTTTGCATTTGTCATTTTGTTATTTAGCTCTTGCGATAAACCCTCTAAAACTTTTACGGAAGGCATTTGGCGAGGTGCTTTAATTACAGAAACTGGTGTAGAAATCCCTTTCAATTTTGAAGTAAAAGATAGTTTGGGCAACTACACCCTAACGATTATGAACGGGGAAGAACGTTTTAAAGTAAATGACATTACCAGAGATGGAGACTCACTACACATTAAAATGCCTCTATTTGATTCGGAAATCAACGGGGTTATTTTAAATGGTAAAATCAATGGAGTTTGGACGAAGCACCTTGCGGATAAAGATGTTGAAATGACTTTCTACGCCAAGGCGAATGCAAAATGGCGCATCAGCGAAAATGTGGTGAAAAGCAGATTGAAAGTCGGTGGGCGATGGAATACCACTTTTATCAGCACCGATAGAAAAGACACTACTAAAGCGATTGGTGAGTTTGTTCAGAATAAATCAAAAGTTACAGGAACATTTTTAACCTCTACCGGCGATTACCGCTATTTAGAAGGTGTGGTTGACGCGAACAAGCTTTCATTATCCACTTTTGACGGGTCACATGCCTTTTTGTTTACTGCAAAAATAAATCCTGACAGCACTTTAAGCGACGGTAAATTTTATTCGGGTTTTTCTTATATGGAAAACTTTACTGCAAAAATGGATTCTACGGCTAAGTTGCCAGATGCGTATTCACTTACTTTTTTAAAAAATCAATCGCAGAAAATTGCCTTTAGTTTTAAAAACTTAGAAGGCAAACCTGTTGCATTAACCGATGCAAGATTTCAAAACAAGGTGGTAATTCTGCAGCTTTTAGGTTCTTGGTGCCCAAACTGCATGGATGAAACGGCTTATTTGGCTAAATTTTATAATCGCTATAAAAACAAAGGAGTTGAAGTTTTGGGCTTGGCTTATGAAAGAACTACAGATTTTGAAAAATCTAAAAAAAACGTAGAACAAGTTAAAGCGAGATTTAATGCCGACTACCCATTTCTGATTACGGGCTTTACCAACACCGAAGCTTCTGAAAGCTTGCCGATGTTGAATAAAGTAATGGCGTTCCCTACCATGATTATCTTGGATAAAAAAGGCGCAGTGCGTAAAATTCACACAGGCTTTAACGGTCCGGGAACCGGCAAGCATTACCAAGAATTTACACAAGAATTTGAGCGTTTGATTGATGGGTTAATAAAAGAATGACTTCTCGGCTTTGAGGTTACATTCTAATCTTTAAATTTGAAAGATGCAGATTAAAGATTTAATAAACTACCTGGAGTCTATCGCCCCTTCCAGTTATCAGGAAAGTTATGATAACTCGGGATTAATTGTTGGCGATTACAAGCAAACCGTAAAAAAAGCTTTGGTAAGTTTAGATTGTACGGAAGCAATAGTTGACGAGGCAATTGCGACTGGTTGCGACATGATTATTTCTCATCATCCTATTGTTTTTAAAGGGTTAAAACGATTTAATGGCAGCAATTATGTTGAGCGTGTGGTAATGAAAGCCATTACAAATAACATTGCGCTCTATGCGATTCATACCAATTTAGATAGCGTTTCTACAGGAGTAAATGCCAAAATCTGCGAGAAGATTGGTTTGAGCAACTGCAAAATCCTCGCTCCTAAAGATGGCATTCTTAAAAAACTTTGCTTTTTTGTTCCATTAGCTTCCGCCGAAGCTGTTAAAAAGGCTATTTTTAGTGCCGGTGCTGGCGAAATTGGCAATTACAGCAATTGTAGTTTTTCCGTTACCGGAGAAGGCTCTTTTAAGGCAAACAATTATGCGACACCTTATGTTGGCGAAAACGAAAAGCTACATCAAGAACAAGAGCAAAAAGTAGAGGTTATTTATCCCGCCCAAGCGGAACCTCAAATTATTAAAGCTTTACTAAACGCCCATCCTTACGAAGAAGTTGCTTATGATATTTACTCTTTAGATAACCAACACCAAGAAGTTGGAGCAGGTATGGTGGGCGAATTAGCTGAAGAAATGGACGGTATTGATTTCCTAAAACACCTAAAGGAAGCCATGAACTTAACTGTAATACGTCACACAGAAATATTACCTAAAAAAATAAAACAAGTCGCGGTTTGCGGTGGCTCTGGTAGTTTTTTGTTGAAAAAGGCGATTAAAGCAAATGCCGATGTATTTGTAACCGCCGATTTTAAATATCATGAGTTTTTTGATGCCGAGGATAAACTCATCATAGCAGACATTGGACATTTTGAAAGTGAGCAATTTACGCAAGAGTTGCTATTGGATATTATTACGGAAAAATTTCCTAACTTTGCAATCCGTTTAACTGAAAATAATACAAACCCAATAAAATATTTGTCTTAATGGAACAAACCGTAGAACAAAAGCTTGAAGCTTTATACGAGCTACAGACCATCCACACCAAAGTTGATAAAATCCGTCAGACCCGTGGAGAGCTTCCGATGGAAGTCGCAGATTTAGAAGATGACGTTGCCGGATTAGAAACTCGTATCCAAAAAATAAAAGCAGAATTAGATGACTTAGAAGATTCTATTGTTAATCGTAAAAATACGATTAAGGAATCTCAGGCACTGGTTAAAAAATACGAGACTCAACAAAACAACGTAAAAAATAACCGCGAGTTTGAAGCTATTTCAAAAGAAATTGAAATCCAAGGATTAGACGTTCAGGTATCTGAAAAGAAAATCAAGGAAACTCAATACGATATCAACAGCAAAACAGAGGTTTACGAGACTGCTTTGGCTGCTTTAGAAGAAAGAAAGAAAGACTTGGAAAGTAAACAAACCGAGTTGGACAACATTACTTCTGAAACTCAAAAAGAAGAAGAAGTTTTGATAAAAGAAGCAAACAAAGCTTCCGAAAAAATTGACGAGCGTTTAAAAATTGCTTACAACCGTTTAAGAACCAACTTTAAAAATGGTTTAGCGGTAGTTACTATTGAGCGTGACTCATGTTCTGGTTGTTTTAACCAAATTCCACCTCAGCGCCAGTCTGACATTCGTCAGCGCAAAAAGATTATTGTTTGCGAGCATTGCGGCAGAATTTTGGTTGATGAAACTATGGCCGATGAAATTAAAGGAGTACCAGCAATTTAATATTGGTATTTTTATTGTTCTTAGGGAAAACATCTTGAGCTAATCAAGGTGTTTTTTCTTTTTATATCCAAATTCTTAATAGCACATGATTAAAAAATCTTTTGTTTTATTACTGCTAGTTTTAGGGAACACGTTGGTATCTAAAGCCAACTTCGACTTTAACAGCAATTGTATAAACGCCTACAACGCAATTTACGATCTGCGTTTGCAGGACGCTACGCAGCTTATCCAAAAAGAGAAATCACAAAACCCCAAAAACGCAATTTCTGTTTTGTTAGAAAACTATGTGGATTTCTTCACGCTGTTATCATCAGAAAACAAAGCCGATTACGAGCGGTTAAAATCTCGCAGAGATTCGCGGTTGGCTTATTTAACAAAGCAAGATAGAAATTCGCCATATTTTTTGTTTGCTCAGGCAGAAATTTACCTGCAATGGGGCTTATTAAAAAGTCGTTTTCAAGATTATTTATCGTCTGGCTTTGATGTTAAAAAAGCAGATGGTTTGCTAAGTGAGAACCGAAAAAAGTTCCCTTCGTTTTTACCTAACAAAAAAAGTGAGGGCTTAATTGATGTGGTTTTAGGCTCTATTCCTTCTAATATGAAGGGTGTTGCCAGCACTTTCGGCTTTAGCGGAAACGTTAACGCCGGAATTAGAACATTAGAGAGTTTGATGGCAACACTCCCAAAAACTTCTTACAGTTTTTACACAGATGAGGTAGTTTTCTTTTTGTGTTACATAGAAACAGATTTAGTCCCTAACAAATCCAGCTACAACAAGATCATATCTTACACAAACGCTATGAATAGTAAAAGTTTGCTGAAAGCGTATCTACAAGGCTATGTAGCTAGCCGAAATGCCAACAACGACAGTGCGATTGCTTATATGCTTAAACGGCCTACAGGAACTAACTATATGGATTTCCCCAAGCTAGATTATTTGTTAGGCAGTGCAAAGTTGAACAGAATGGATTCTGATGCAAATGTTTACTTGATCAATTATTTAAAGGAAACAAAGGGAATTAATTTTGTTAAAGATGCTTATCTAAAGCTAGCTTATTACTACTTTTTGCGTGGCGACAACAGCCGTTACCAGGCTT
>JBBSTQ010000043.1:0-14012 GCA_038235745.1 Sphingobacteriales bacterium | reverse complement strand
GGAGCAGATTGCGCTGATTCTTGCTTCGCTGATGGCGTATAACCTTCAACATCTTTCTTAACAATTCGTCCACCTTCTGCACTTCCTTTGACATCATTTATATCGATGCCTTTATCTTCTGCTAATTTCTTAGCTAACGGAGACGCTTTCACTCGGCTATCATCAGATGATGAAATATCTTCTTTTACCTGTTCTTTAACTGGAGCTGCTACTGCATCTGGCGTCGCCGCACCTACTGTTTTTTCTTCCTTTTTGGGTTCTTCTTTGCTTTCTTCTTTCTTCGCTTTTGGCTTATCGCTCTTTAGCAAAGGCTTAATATCTGTACCTTCTTTACCTACAATTGCAATAACACCGTTCACTGGAACAGCTTCACCCTCATTACAAGCTAGGTATAATAAAGTTCCTTCTTCGTAACCTACCACTTCCATGGTTGCTTTATCGGTTTCAACATCAGCAAGACTATCGTCTGCTTTAATTTTATCGCCAACTTTAAAGTTCCACTTGTTGATGACACCTTCCGTCATGGTATCACTAAGGGCAGGCATTCTAATTACATTGGCGTCAATTTTTGAAACATCCACCTCAGCATCTTCTTCCACTTCGGTTTCTTCTGCCTTATCTTTTGACTCTTCTTTTGATTCGTCCTTTTGATCGGCTTCTTTAGATTTTTCTTCTTCGCCTTCAGGTGTTTTTGCACCTTCTAATGCAGCTGAATAATCTTCGCCTTTTTCGCCAATAACGGCAATCAAACCATCAACTGGCACTGCTTTTCCTTCTTCAACACCTATGTAAAGCAAAGTACCTTCTTGAAAAGATTCAAAATCCATAGTTGCTTTGTCGGTTTCAATCTCAGCAACCACGTCGCCTGCTTTAATTGAGTCACCCACTTTTTTATGCCACTTTGCTAAAACACCTTCAGTCATGGTGTCACTCATTTTGGGCATTTTTATCGCTTCAGCCATTTTATGTTTGAATAAATTATCTTTAAAACTTAAATTAATCTTTTATGAAAGGGTAATCTGACTCCACATAAACATCAGTATATAATTCGGATGCTTCTGGGAACGGAGAGTCTTCTGCAAACTTAACAGCCTCTTCAACCTGAGATTTTATTTTCGCTGCAATCTCATTAAACCAATCTTCATCAGCCCAGTTTTCTTTTTCGATATGCGCTTTTACAATCTCAATTGGATCTTTTGCTTTATACTCTTCTACTTCCTGTTTGGTACGGTATTTTTGTGGATCAGACATAGAATGTCCTTTAAACCTGTAAGTTCTGATCTCTAAGAAAGTTGGACCTTCGCCTTTTCTTGCTCTTTGCACTGCTTCGTCCATAGCGTTATGTACCGCAACCGGATCCATACCATCAACTGGCATACAAGGCATTTCGTAACCTAAACCTAATTTATATATATCGGTGGTGTTTGATGAACGGGCAACCGAAGTTCCCATTGCGTAGCCGTTATTTTCTACCACAAAAACCACAGGTAACTTCCAAAGCATTGCCATGTTAAAGGTTTCATTTAACGCACCTTGCCGTACGGCACCATCACCCATGTAACAAACGTTCACATTGTCAGTACCTAAGTATTTCTCGGCGAAAGCAATACCAGCACCTACCGGTAGTTGCCCACCTACGATCCCATGTCCACCGAAAAACTTATTTTCTTTATCAAAAAAGTGCATTGAACCACCTTTCCCTTTTGAACAACCAGTTGCTTTACCAAAAAGCTCGGCCATTGCAACATTTGGAGACATGCCTAAAGCTATCGGGTGTGCGTGATCGCGATAAGCGGTAATCATACTGTCGCCTTTTTTAATTGCCGACATCGCACCTGCTATTACGGCTTCTTGCCCGATATAAAGATGACAAAAGCCTCTGATTTTTTGTTGACCGTATAATTGGCCTGCTTTCTCCTCAAATCTTCTAAGCAGAAGCATTAACTCATACCAATATAGATATGTCTCTTTTGTTATTGCAATTGAACTCATTTGTAAATTCTAATTATGGAAAGCAAATCTATCAATAACTTAGCAAAAATAAAACCTGTAGCCTATTTTAATTGATTTGAATTTGTCTTTTTATGAAATTTATAATTTACGCACTGCAATCATTCGCAGAAGTGAGATTTTTATCTCCAATAAGGTGAAATAAACAGTTTAGCGACGACAAAACCGAGGTGAAAATTACGAGTGCTGTAACGCTAGTTTGATGATCATCAATTTGAGCAGTAAACTTGGCTGAACAGTCGAGCAATTTTTTATTTGATATAATGTTAAAAAGAGTTAAAACCTTTCCCGTTTGTTTGCGTAAAACAAACTTTAATATTACATTCGCATCAAGCAAAATAATAACTTGTGTTATCCGTTTTAATTGACCTATAGCCCTAAACGTAGTCAAAATGAAGAAAATTTTAATTTTAGCCCTCCTAGTTAGTTTTTTTTTAACCACAAAAGCTCAAAATTCTAAATCCAACGTTTCAACATCAAGTACAAAAACAGAAATTTCTGACCCCGATAATTTGGCTGGACAGTTTTTTTCCCAAGTAATGGGTGTTGCGGTTTCCGCGACTAGTAATACCAAAATGTATCAGTTTATTTACGATTGGTTGGGTACACCTTACCGTTTAGGAGGCGACACCAAAAAAGGCATTGATTGTTCTGGATTTGCTTATCAATTGTATAACAAAACTTTCAATACTATCATTGGAACAAACTCCAGAAACATTTTCAGCATGGTTAATCCCATCAACGAAACTGATTTAAAAGAAGGAGATTTGGTTTTTTTTAAAATCCACAGTAAATCTATTAGTCATGTTGGTGTTTACATTGGCGAAAACAAATTTGCACATGCTTCCTCTAGTAAAGGAGTTATGATTAGCAATTTGCAGGATGCTTATTGGCAACGATACTTTTATAAAGGTGGCCGAGTTTTAGAAAACTTAAAAAGTCAACTTAATAACGATTAACATCAATCCCGCTCCCTAAAAGCGGGATTTTTTTATGACTCGTCTTTTGTAGTTCTTACCAAACTAATTCCTGTAAAAAAGAATATTACTCCTAAAACTCCCAAAGTGATCACCATTTTTACATCTCCTGTGCCCTGCACAAACGATACGGCGGTGTATATTAATCCAATAATTCCTAAAATGGTTAGGATAGTGCCAAACGTTCTTTTTAAATTCATCTTCTATTTGTTTATGATATATATTGTGAGTTCTATTTGCGAAACTTTGACCAAATAAAACCGATGATGAATAGTATAAATACAACTATAAAAATTCCGACGTAGGCACCTGCTTTAAATATTCCTTCAATAGCAGAACAACTGCTCAAAACAGTTACAAGCAGAAAAAGCAATGGTAAGGTTAATTTTCTCATATTAGTTCACAAAAAAAACAGGAAGATGTATTTCTTCCCGTCTTTAGTATTCTTCAAAATGATGCCAAACTATTTTGCAGCTTCAAATCTCTTGGTTACCTCTTTCCAGTTAATGGTATTAAAGAAAGCTGTAAGGTAATCAGGACGTCTATTTTGATAATTTAAGTAATACGCATGCTCCCAAACATCAACTCCTAAAATTGGAGTTCCTTTAACTTCGGCAACGTCCATTAATGGGTTGTCTTGATTTGGAGTGGAGGTAACGGCCAATTTACCATCAGCACCTACAATAAGCCAAGCCCAGCCAGATCCGAAACGTGTTGCGCCAGCAGCAGCGAATTTTTCTTTGAAACCATCGTAAGAACCGAAAGCCGCATCAATAGCAGAAGCTAATTCGCCACTTGGATTTCCTCCACCATCTGGTGCCATCACTGTCCAAAATAATGAATGGTTAAAATGTCCACCGCCGTTGTTTCTTACTGCCGTTGGGTAGTTAGAAATATTTTTACAAATTTCTTCGATTGATGCCGAATCATCTTTGCCTTCTAAAGCTTTATTAAGATTGGTTACGTAAGCAGCATGGTGTTTTCCGTGGTGGATTTCCATTGTTGCTTTGTCAATGTTAGGTTCTAATGCGTTGGATGCGTAAGGTAACGCAGGTAATTCAAAAGCCATAATTTAAATTTTTAAGTTGTAAATGATAAATATAGAAATCTGAAGCTAAAAAATATTCAGATTAATGTTAAGATTTATTTCTTTTCCGCAGAAAAAAAGACTTAACCAGTGTTGCACATTCTTCCTCAAAAACTCCGCCAGTATATTTAGTTTTTGGATGTAGGATGTTTTGCGACAAACGAGAGAAGCCACGTTGTGTATCAGAAGCGCCAAAGACTATACGAGAAATTTGTGTCCAATAGGCAGCGCCAGCACACATTACGCAGGGTTCAAGCGTAACATAAAGTGTACAGTCCGTCAAGTATTTTCCGCCTAAAAAGTTTGCTGCTGCGGTAAAAGCCTGCATTTCCGCATGAGCCGTTACATCATTTAGTTGCTGGGTGAGGTTATGCCCTTTCCCGATAATTCTCCCTTTGCAAACTAGTACCGCACCCACAGGAATTTCATCTGCTTCTAATGCTAAGTGAGCTTCCTTTAAAGCTTCTTTCATAAAAAAATCGTCTTCTGGAATGGTGGGCTCGTCTGTAAAGGAATAATACTTCATTTCTAACTGGATTGGAACGCAAATATAGGGTTTGTGTTGGGGTTTGAGAGGTTTTTTTATTCGATAGTTAACCGAATTTCCTTACTAAGGTGGCGAATTCAAGGTTACTTAAATGGGAATTGAGTATTGATAAAAATGAAGACCATAAACGAGTATTTTAAGCAACCTTTCATTAAATTTGAATTTTATTTATAATCTATTACAATCCGTAACGTGGCAAAAAAAAAGAATCCGGCTAAACTTCAAGTATATTTAAGTGAAGACAATTATCTAAAAAGCGGCAAAGCCCGAAATTTATCCATTAAAAAGTGTTTAATAAACGCAGATTGGCAAGATGCCGGTATCGCTTCTATCGTGGTGGTTAGGCAACACATAAATGGCAATATTACCGTAGGCATGTATATGGCTGATTTATTTTGTGTTGGCGTTAAAAGCACTCATTTTTACTTTAATATTTCTGAGGATGAATTCTCAAACCTCGCTCAGCTTATGGCTAAAAACTACCAAATAACAGAATGCGATTATAGCTTAGCGCATAATATCATCTATGGATCTGTGGCTTTTGCTCAAGATTATGAAATTCCGCCTCATAAAGATTTTAACCTCACAAAAATGATTTTGGAGGAAGATGATGATGACGTTCCGTTAGTTGACATTGAGTTTGGAAGAGAGGGAATGCCGTTTTTAATAAGTAATAGTGATGACCCGAAAATGAAATTCTATCATTCGCAGTTGTTGAAGTATGCTGGCGAAGGAAATTTTCACTACATAACTGAAGTGGCTCAAGAAGAGTTACATGACGAAAGCAAACCAGATTTTTGGGAGAAAAAAGATTGGAATTTATTTTTTGAGGATTTGGATGGTTGCAAGGATGAAGAAGAATTGCTGTATAAAATGCTCGACTCTTTTGAATCAGTGCATTATATTTTCGAAAAAACTTTGTCTAGGCCAACTGTGGAGCAGAAAAAACTTTCTACTCCAAATTTCTCGACCAAAATGGATTTGGTATATGAACCGCTGTCGTTAATAAATTATAAGGAATCAGATGAGGAAAACAAGGAAATTGACAGTTACAATAAAGCGTTAGCAAACCTGCAGACTTCTAACTTTAGAACTAAATCCAAAGCGAAAAAATTAGCTATAAACTTGAAAAAAGCGACTGTTAAATGGCCTAATAATCCTATCTTCTTAAACTACTTGTTTTCAGCATACCAGTTTTCACGTGATTTTAGCGCATCAAAAGAAATTGCAAAATTAACAGTTGAACTTTTCCCCTCTTACTTGTTCGGAAAAATTGTTTATGCCAAATTGATGATCCAAGACGGGGAATTAGACCAGGTGCCAGAATTGTTTAACAATAAATATAATTTAAAGGCGATATACCCAGACCGAAAAAAATTCCATGTTCAGGAGTATTTGGAACTTAATATTTTATGGTGCGAGTATTTTTTAGAGAAAGGCGATTTATACTTAGCGAATTTGCACTACGGAATGAACACTAAGATCGATGTTCCGGAAGAAATGATGATGAATGAAGAAATTGTTTTCAAACTACACGTTAAAATCTGTAAATATGTTGAGGATTTAGTACTCAGTAAAAACACACAATTCACAAGAGAAGAATTGATAAAAACGTTGATAAATTAAGTAATGCCTCGCCTCAATTAATATTACCTAGTAACTTTTTTTCGATTGTTGACTCTAATGATGAAAAACGAAAATTATGATTGTTACAACCACAAACAACATTGATGGAAAAAAAGTAGTTAAATATTTAGGCATTGTTACCGGCGAAGCTATTATTGGGGCAAATTTTATAAAAGATTTTTTTGCTAGCGTAAGAGACATTGTAGGCGGTAGAGCAGGCTCTTACGAAGAAGGTCTGCGAGAAGCAAAGAATATCGCCATGGCTGAAATGCAGGATTATGCAACCAGATTAGGTGCAAATGCTATTTTGGGTATTGACTTAGATTACGAAACTATGGGAAGTGCGGGTAGCATGTTGATGGTTTCTGCAAGTGGAACGGCGGTTGTTGTTGAAGATTAGGAGGTGAAAAGTTGAAAATCAAAAGTTCAAAGCGAAAAAGATTTCTGCATAAAAGCAAAAGGCTGTCTGGTTGATTTACCGACAGCCCTTTTGATTTTCTTCTACTTTGGCTTTAAACCGTAGTTTCTATACTCAGTTCCTTTTTCTGCTTATCATCAATTGTTGATGGCGAATCAATCATCACATCACGCCCTGAGTTGTTTTTAGGGAAAGCGATAACGTCTCTGATTGAATCCAGACCGGCAAGGATTGAAACCAATCTATCAAAACCGAACGCTATACCACCGTGTGGAGGTGCGCCGTATTCAAATGCTTCTAATAAGAAACCGAATTGTTTTTGCGCTTCTTCTGGTGTAAAACCTAAATGTTTGAACATGATAGATTGCAAAGCCTTATCGTGGATACGGATAGAACCGCCACCAATCTCTGTTCCGTTGATTACTAAATCGTAGGCGTTTGCTCTTACCTCTCCCGGCTTGCTATCTAACAAAGCAATATCTTCTGGCTTTGGCGAAGTGAATGGATGGTGCATGGCGTGGTAACGCTCTGTTTCTTCATCCCACTCTAACAAAGGAAAATCGATTACCCAAAGTGGAGCGAATTTGTTTTTATCGCGTAAGCCTAAACGGTTACCCATTTCTAAACGAAGTTCATTTAATTGCTTGCGGGCTCTGTCTTGGTTTCCTGCTAAAATCAAGATTAAATCGCCTGGCTCTGTATTAAATGCAACAGACCATTTTTGCAATTCTTCTTCGTTGTAAAATTTATCGACTGAAGATTTTAAAGTTCCGTCTTCGTTATGGCGCATGTAAATTAAGCCTGTTGCACCAATTTGCGGACGTTTAACAAAATCTGTCAGTTCATCTAGTTGTTTGCGAGTGTATGAAGAAGCTCCTTTTGCATTGATCCCGACAACCAACTCGGCGTTATCAAAAACTGGAAAACCCAATCCTTTAACCGTATCGTTAAGCTCTACGAACTTCATTTCAAAACGAATATCTGGTTTATCGGATCCGTAGAAACGCATGGCATCCGCATAGTCCATTCTTGGGAAATCTTCAAACTCTAAACCTTTTACGTTTTTAAACATGTGGCGGGTTAAGCCTTCAAACATATTTAAAATATCTTCTTGCTCAACAAAAGCCATTTCGCAATCAATCTGCGTAAACTCTGGCTGGCGGTCGGCTCTTAAATCTTCATCTCTAAAACACTTCACAATCTGAAAGTAGCGGTCAAAACCAGAAACCATCAACAATTGCTTAAACGTTTGTGGCGATTGCGGTAAGGCGTAAAACTCGCCCGGATTCATACGACTTGGCACCACAAAATCTCTGGCTCCTTCTGGCGTTGATTTAATTAAAACAGGAGTTTCCACTTCTAAAAACCCTTCAGCATCCAGGTATTTACGAATTTCTTGCGCCATTTTATGACGAAGAACTAAGTTATTACGTACTGGGTTACGTCGCAAATCTAAATAACGGTACTTCATGCGCAACTCTTCACCGCCGTCCGTTTCATCCTCTATCATAAACGGAGGTAGTTTGGCAACGTTTAAAATCTCTAAATCGGCAACCTTAATTTCTATTTCGCCGGTAGAGATTTTTGGGTTTTTGTTTGAACGCTCAACAACAGTTCCTTTAACTTTTATCACAAACTCGCGACCTAAGTCTTTAACTTTTGAACGTAAAGTAGCTTCATCATCCGTGTTGACCACTAATTGTGTTAGTCCATAACGATCCCTTACATCAATAAATGTAGTTCCGCCTAAATCTCTCGATTTTTGTACCCAACCGCTCAATATAACTTCCTGATCTAGGTTTTTTATGGTTAATTCACCACAAGTATGTGTTCTGTGCATGATGCTGATTTTTGTAAGATTACTACGTTTTGATATAATCTGCGAATATAAGTTAAATATATTTTTTATTAAACTGGGTTTGTAAGGGATTTACTCGGTGGCAAAAAGAAATTTGATTGGTTCGTTATTATTGCTGATTTGCTTGATGGCAGAAGATAGTTCGTTGTTAATTAGTGACTTATTTATTGGGAACGTGGCACCAGTAAATTGGATTTGCGAACACAAAAAAACAGTTCGTCATTAAACGGCGTCTTACCTGATTAAAATTTTTGCATTTAAATATACTTTAAAACCCCAAAACTAAATTTGAATCAGGTATTTTTTTGAGCCATTCTTCTTTCTCTGAAAATTGAGCAACCCCGGGATAATCCCCTTTTTTGCCTTCCATATCCGTCATCAATTGAAAGTGCAAGTGTGGCGGCCAATGTCCGTTTTCTTTGGGGATGCCTAGTTCGCAAAAAGGAATTCCTTTTTTTATCGGCTTTCCAATAAATAATCCTTCCAAACTTTTTAAGCTGAGATGACCGTATAAACTATAAAAGGTATGATTTTCTAAAGAATGCTCTAAAATTATGGTCGCACCGTAATCGCCAAAATTATCGTTAAAGGCATAACTATGAACTTTGCCATCCATAAAACAAGATACAGGTGTTATTGCTTCTCCCCAAATATCAACGCCTAAATGCAGTCGCCTTGACTCGCCTTCTTCGCCATCAAAATGTTTGCTTCTAGCATAAACAGTACGGTGTTCCATATAGCCACCAATACCGAATTTTGCATTCTCCGCTTTAAGCAAATCATCCAGATAGGTGCAAAAAAAAGAAGTGTTGCTAATGA
Source organism: Sphingobacteriales bacterium (assembly GCA_038235745.1). Taxonomy (GTDB): domain Bacteria; phylum Bacteroidota; class Bacteroidia; order Sphingobacteriales; family Sphingobacteriaceae; genus Pseudopedobacter. The sequence goes on along the minus strand of JBBSTQ010000043.1, from coordinate 4,670 downwards.
TCTCAGCAGTGAGTGTTTTGTTGCTGGCAGAAAAATCAAGCGTCAGGTATTTTTCCGTCTTGGGATTAAATTCCACCAATGGATAAAACTCTGATTGATGCTTAACTAAAAGCTGGTTGATTAACTCAGCGTTGCTCATAAATTACTCCTCGGACTTACCGTCGGTTTTTTCAATTCCGCTGAAAAGCTTATCCATTTTGTCCACATATTCATTGGTATCATCCAAAAAAAACTCGAGTTGTGGCACTCCCCTAACTTGGTCTTTAATGCGTTTTCCTAAAGTATATCTAATTTCAGAAGCTTTCTCTCTAATGGTTTTGATAGCTTGATCCGCATCTTCAACATTAAAAAAACTTAAAAATATGCGCACAATCCCTAAATCTGGCGTCGCCCTTACTTTGGTGACGGTAATCATTGCGTTTGGCAGATAATTATTTCCCTCACGCTGAAAAATCTCTCCCAAATCCTTTTGTATCACTCTCGAAAATTTCTGCTGTCTTTTAGATTCCATGTTGTAAAGTAGTAGGTTGTAAGTTTTAGGTTGTAAGTTATAGGTGATAAGTTTTAGGTTGTAAGTATTTCACTTAAAACTTATCACCTATAACTAACAACTTTCCCTAGTATAAAAAATTATTGAAAGGATAAATCCTCTCGTTCGTTGCTTTTACGCTTTCATAAAGTCGGTCACGTAACTCGTCAACATTTTCTTTTTCAGTAGCCGAAATAAATATAGCGGGACTGTTGTGTTTTGCCATCCAACTGTTTTTGAAATCAGCCAAAGTCATCTTTGGTTTCTCTTCATTTTCAACTTCCCAATCCTGCTCAACCTCAACCTCGTTATAATTATCAATTTTGTTGAATACAGTAATCATTTCTTTATCGATAGCCCCTAACTCTTTTAAAGTCTCGTTTACGGTAAAAATATGATCTTCAAAATTCGGGTGCGAAATATCAACCACATGAATCAAAATATCAGCTTCACGCACTTCATCCAAAGTCGATTTAAAACATTCTACCAAATGGTGAGGCAATTTTCTGATGAAACCAACAGTATCTGACAATAAGAAAGGTGCATTTTCAATTACGACCTTTCTAACAGTGGTATCTAAAGTGGCAAAAAGTTTATTTTCTGCAAACACCTCCGACTTGGACAGCATATTCATTATGGTTGATTTACCAACGTTGGTATAGCCCACCAAAGCCACTCGCACCAATTCCTTTCTGTTTTTACGTTGCGTTTCGTTTTGTTTGTCAATTAAATCTAAGCGTTCCTTAAGTACGGAAATTTTGTCTTTAATTATACGTCTATCACTCTCAATCTGCGTTTCTCCAGGTCCACGCATCCCGATTCCACCTTTTTGGCGTTCCAAGTGAGTCCACATCCGCGTTAAGCGAGGCAACATATATTGTAATTGTGCCAATTCAACTTGTGTTTTCGCTTGCGCTGATTGTGCTCTTTTCGCAAAAATATCTAAAATTAAGTTACTCCTGTCCAGCACTTTAACCATCAATTCTTTTTCAATGTTTCGCAACTGCATCGGCGAAAGCTCATCGTCAAAAATAACCAGATCAATCTCTTCGGCTTTAACGTAGGCCCGAATCTCTTCCAGCTTTCCTGTTCCAACAAAAGTCGCTCTTTCTGGCTTTTGCATTTTTTGTGTGAAGCGTTTTTCGGTAATTCCACCAGCTGTGTCTACTAAAAAAGCAAGTTCATCTAAATACTCCGTTTCCTGCTCTTCAGTTTGATTAGCGGTAATTAATCCGACTAAAACGGCTCTTTCTGGCTTAGCCTCGGTATCGTATGTTTTCTGTTTTGGCATCTATTTTTCCTCTCGTTACAAAGATACAACATGCTTGCCAATTGTTTAGCAAGGTGGGGGTTTTCTGTATTTATCTACTTGTTGGAATTCTAAACATTTCAATTGTTTGATTGTTATAAACGAAAGGCAACGATTTTTTTAAGCTTTATAGGATTGTGTTAGGGATTGTCCAAAGGACTCCTTCGAAGAACTGAAAATCCTTTTTGTCCGCCAGCTGGCGGACAAAAAGATTGTTCCAAAGGAACTCCTCCGGAGTAACGGAAAGCCCGCCCTACCTGCCCCAAGCGAAAGCAATCTGGGAATGCCCAAATAATTATTTTAATAATTCATGTTAATAACTTTCGGTATTTTGTAATCAGCCTAAAGTTCAAATATCAAATTTAGCAATGCAAAATACAAAAGGAAAAACGGTAGACAAAGCAAATCTTCCTTCTAAGGTTTGCGTTGCTTGCAAAAAGCCTTTTTCATGGCGCAAAAAATGGCTAAATTGTTGGAATGAAGTAAAATATTGTAGCAAGCGTTGCCAAAATCTTAAATATTAAGCAATATTGCATAAACGATAAAATAGCCTATAAATTTTCAAAAAAATGAGCGGGAAAACAATATTAGTATGGTTCAGAAATGATTTGCGAATCCACGATAATGAAGTATTATTGGAGGCAACGCAAAAAGCTACGACTATTGTTCCGGTTTATTGTTTAGACAAAATTTACTTTACAGAGACCGAATATGGCACCCAAAAAACCGGTAATTTTAGAGCTCAATTCTTATTAGAAAGCGTTGCCGATTTAAAGGAATCATTAAAAAATTTAGGTGGTGATTTATTGATTGTTGAAGGAATCCCCGGCGAAGTATTACCAGAAATTTGCAAGAAATACAACGTTGATGAAGTTTATCATCATAGAGAGGTGGCTTCTGAAGAAACCATAATCTCGTCAAACGTGGAAGATGCGTTGTGGAAAATGAAGCTAAACTTAAAGCATTTCATCGGTCATACGATGCACCACAAAGAGGATTTGCCTTTTCCGATAAAAGATATTCCTGACGTGTTTACCAAGTTTAGAAAAAAGGTAGAACGTGAAGCAGAAATACGTCCTTCGTTTGACACACCAACATCCATAACGGTTCCGAAAGATTTAGAAGCTAGCCAAATACCCACACTTGAGGATTTGGGTTTAGAAAAACCGATACAGGATGACAGGGGTGTGTTAGAATTTAAAGGTGGAGAAACGGAAGGGTTAAAGCGAGTAAAATATTATTTGTGGGATACTGATTTATTACAGAATTACAAAAAAACCAGAAATAGTTTAATTGGTGCTGACTATAGCTCTAAATTTTCGGCTTGGCTTGCAGCCGGATGTCTTTCTCCAAGAGCGATTTATTGGGAAGTAAAAAAATACGAAAAAGAACGAGGTGCAAACGAATCTACCTATTGGTTGATTTTTGAGTTGCTGTGGCGAGATTACTTTAGGTTTATGTTTAAAAAACACGGCACCAGTTTTTTTACGGAAGAAGGGTTCAAAGGCAAAGCTCAGGAATACGCAGAAAACCAAAAGGAACTTTTTGAGCAATGGAAAAATGCAGAAACAGGCGTTCCATTTGTGGACGCCAATATGAAAGAGCTTAACCTTACCGGCTTTATGAGCAATCGTGGTCGCCAAAATGTAGCTTCCTATTTGGTAAATGACCTAAAGGTAAACTGGACATGGGGCGCTGCTTATTTTGAAGAAAAACTAATTGATTACAGTCCTGCAAGCAACTGGGGCAACTGGGCTTATGTTGCAGGTGTTGGCAATGACCCTAGAGAGAACCGTTATTTTAATATTGAAAAACAAGCCTCGGAGTATGATGCGAAGGGGGAGTATGTGAATCTTTGGTTGGGAAAGGAGAATTAGTCAACATTGAGGTTTTTAAGCTGGGAAATTAGTTCATCTAAGTCATCAGTTATAATGTTCCAAACTATTTCATAATCAATTCCGAAATAATCGTGGACAATTCTATTTCTTAAACCTCTTATTCTATTCCAATCAATTTGTGGGTTTTTTATTTTAAAGTTATTATCAATTTTATTAGCAGCTTCGCCAATAATTTCTAAATTTCTTATTACTGCATCAATAGTTTTATCATCCTCTATAAATGAGTTATAACTTAACCCTTTTATATATTTCAGGATTTTGGAATTGGATATTTCGATATCCTTTATAAGTAGCTTTATATCTCTTTTAGACATAAATTAATTCAGAACTAATTTGATTGAAATAGTTTTGTTTTATTCCATTCTTTGACACCAAATCAACTTTAAAACCAATTAGGCTTTCTAACTCATCTGCTAAATCAATAAACTCAACGCCTATTTTCCCATTAAACTCTACCATCAAATCGAGGTCACTAGATTTTTTTTGTTCTTCTCTAGCATACGAGCCAAAAATAGCCAAAGATTTAATTGGATATTTTGCCATTAAGCTTTCTTTATGGGTTTTTAGCTTTGCTTTAATGGTGTCTAAATTATTCATCAATCAAATTTAATTAAAATTTCATGAACAATTCTAATCTTTAACCTTAGTGTTTTCTGATATTATTCAATTGACTAATCAATTTCAAATCCCAAAAACACATTACCCCGAATAGGTGTTAATCAACAATGGCAAAAACACTTCGTTTAATTTTAGGCGACCAGCTTAACCATCAACATTCTTGGTTTGCAAACAAAAATCCTGACGTCACTTATTTGATGATGGAAGTGATGCAAGAGCAAAATTATGTGAAGCACCACATTCAAAAGATTGTCGGTTTCTTTTTGGCGATGCGAAACTTTGCCGAGGAACTACAGAAAGCTGGTCACCAAGTAAT
>JBBSTQ010000042.1:0-14236 GCA_038235745.1 Sphingobacteriales bacterium | reverse complement strand
TCCTGTTAAATCAGATAAATCTGCTGGACTTAAAATTCCCCTGACAGCAACTTGATTCGTCAAGTTTTCAGGTTGCTTAGTTGAAAGATAGTTCAGCATGTTAGTCAATAAGGTTTTAGCTTGCACATTATCAATGTTTTTGATCACATTCAACTGGCAGGAGAGCAAAGTTCCCTCGCCGTAAAACATTTCTGCTAAAGCCACATGTTGTCGTCTTGAGCCAGTTATCAACGGTCGCCAATTACCCTGTTCGTACTTATTGACACTTGCAGGGCGCACAAAAACATCGTCACTTATTCGTCCATCGTAATCATCCCATAAACTCAAATTACTACTGCTTATCCCATCAAAAATAGGATGCGAGTTCGCCAGAATTGGCGCATTTTTAGCGTAGAATAAATCTTTGTGAAGCCCTTCCCAACCCATAAGCGCATAGGTGTGTGGTGAGGTTTGGTTTGCCGACCAAAATTGGAATTTCATAGGAAACCAAGATGGCGACTGATCTTGCTTTAAGCATAAAATATTTCCGCCATTGCTCAGATAATTTAGCAATTCATCTTTATGCGCTTTCAATTCCCGATTGTTTGCGTTTTCTGGGATAATCAAAAGTACATCGTCTTTGAGCGTTGGCAACGTAGTTTTTGACTCGGATTTAAATCCCAAACTGTTCAGCGTTTTGGCTAGATTCTCATCATTATAGACTTGAATTTTCTTTTCGCCTACGAACTTGCTTGCCGGAATTGGGTTAATCAACAAAGTATCTGTAGAGATTAAACCGTGTTTATTGCGGATTGTAGCGATGAGTCTTGCCGGCACAAGAGACGCGGATTCGTTAATAATAATTTTCTTTTGTGCTCCCGGAAGAAGTTCAACCGTTTCCTTTTTTTTGGGCTGATTGCCAAACTGCCAAGCGACTTCAAATTTATCGGCGGTTTCGCCATCGTTAGCAATAACCAGTTCTCTTTGAAATGTATTTCCGGCAGAAGCATAATCCCGCCGAGGCCAAAAGAAAACGCAGACCGGCTGTAAACCGTGTTTTATTTTACCGATTACGTCATCAGAGCGAATTTGAACTTTCGATTTACTGCCTTCCTGAGCGTTATCTCCGTTGTAAAAAGACAGCAAAGAAAACCGAAAAGGCATGATCCCAGAAACACCCAAATAGCGCATTTCCAACAATTTATTTTCGTAAATTCTCGCTTCTTCTACGTAACGTTCCTGCACAGACCTCAATTCTGGCGAAGTTGGCAGGCGTTGCTCCATTCTTCCGCCAACCCAAAATTCGCCCATAATCAAAGGACAAGTCCCTTTTGATTTCCAGTCTTTCATGATCCGCGTGTAATGTTCCTGCATGTGTAACGAAGCCATATCCTGAGTTTTGCTAAAAAAACCTGCTCCAGAATAATTAAACGGTCGGGTGTCATCATACTTTTTTATAAACCCAGAAAGCTTGCTGACCCAGGGCAAATGCGTTTCATAACTGTAACGAAGCATTTCATTTTCAACATCCCAAATCACAACCGATGGAGAATTGCGATCTCTTAAAGCCCATTCTTTGTACTCCTTTTCAATGTTTTTTAGAAACCAAACGCCCCCGTTTTTATAGTACATCACATTTACAGACCATATTGCAGACTGGTCAATCAGCAAAACACCTTCCTCATCTGCTGCCTGCATAATCTCGCCCGGAGGCATAAAAGCATGAATCCGAAAAGCATTTACAGCAAATATCTTCTTATACATTCGGAACATTTCCTGATAGGTTTTTGCGTTGTAATTGTAGGTTCTAAAAGTCGATTCCCCTCTTAATCTTGTAGGAACACCGTTGAGCATGAACGTTTTACCGTCAATCCAAAACTCGCGAAAGCCAAAACGGGTTTCCAAAACATCTGTATGGTTTCCGTTATTTAAAGTGGTGCGGAGCACATAAAGATTAGGATAGTCCGGACTCCAAAGATTTGGATTTTTCCATTTTACAGTATGCGATTGCGTTCCGTCAGTTGATTTATTGAGTTCAACATCTTTAATATCTAAAGCGACTCGTTCGCCAGCTGGCCATTTTAAAACTTCAAATGAAAGTTTTGATTTTGCGGAAACAGCTTTACCAAATGCCAAGTTAAAATCGATTTGCATCTCGCCTTTTCTTGTAGAAGTTTTAACGAAAACATCCTGAATAGACGCATTTTCCCTTACTTCTAAAACCGGAACTACATCAATACCGCCGTCTAATTCCTTATCTTCCCTACCTTGGCTGTAACTCGACTTTAGCCACACCGGGCCGAGTTGATTGTAGGCTTTGTCCCCATCAACCGAAGCACTTTGGTCATAAACAAAAATTGCTAAGGTGTTTTCGCCAGAAACCAAAGCACTGGTAATGTCAAATTCAAAAGGAGTAAAAGCGCCAAAATGATCTCCAATTCGTTGCCCGTTCACATAAACCAAACTGAACATGCTTACGCGATTTAGCATCAACACCAATCTTTTATCAGCAACTTTATTAAACTGATATTTTGTGATGTACCAGCCCGATCTGTAATCCCTGTTATTTTTAAACTTTTGCGGAAGTTTTACTTTGCTTGGTTCGCCGATAACTTTATTGGTATCAACGCTATAAAAATTCCAATCTTGAGAGAGCGCCACTTGCTTTCTGGCAGAAGCAGGTGTTCCCTTAAAGCCTTGAACTTTTTTGGTTGTCCAAGTTAAAGTTTGATTTGGCGATGAATTACCAGCTGATTTGAGCCATTTTGCATTGACATCGCCGGTCAGTTTATAAATATATTCGCTGTTCGGTTGTGCCTGAGCTAAAATCGATAAAAATAAAAACAAGAGACATAGAAGTAGCTTTTTATAGTCCATTGGTTAAGGCTTACTGGTAAATTGATAGCTGTTTATAGATCGAGAATTGCGCCAAAAATTGATTTCAATTCCTTATTAATTTTTAACGCTGATTATCGATTAAATTTTTGAGCTGAATGTTTCTATACTCAACTTTCATTGGAGGACCAACATGAACTTGCACACCCAAATAACCTTTAAACGCTTGGTTTACGGTGTCGTTATCAATTACTTCGCTCATTAAAACACCGTTTATATAATGTTGTAAAATATTTCCCTTAATGATCAAATGAACTTGGTTCCAATCGTCGGTTTTAATACTCGTTTTGAGCGAATCTGATGAACCCAAAGACCCAATAACTGCTCTGCTTTGCCAGCAATTTGCTTTGATGTTCTGCTTTAGAGAATCCAGTTTTTTAGTCTTTTCTATCCTCACTTTTTCCCCGCGATAAGCTAAAGTGGTTCTTTTTCTTTCCTCGTAATTTTGCCCTGTGTATCTGTTTTTACCATCAATATCTGCTTGATAGCCACGAAGCGCATTTGGGTTATCGCTCAATACGTCGCTTCTATAATTTATTCCGCTGTTGCCAGATTCGGTAATTCTATATTCCAATTTCAACTCAAAATTTGCAGGTAAACCATCTTGCCAAATGATAAAGCTATTGGTTTTAAGTAAAGTTTCTGGCGTAACTTCTCCTATCAAGTTCCCGTTTTCCACACGCCAATAAGTTGGGTCGCCTTTCCAGCCGGCTAAGGTTTTGCCGTTGAATATGGATTTAAAGTCAGATTTGCTTCCGTTGGATGCAACATGATTTTTCTTTGCAGACTGCGAATAAGCGACAGACGATAGCGTTAAACCGCCTAAAATTATACAGCTAAAAACAGCGTTCATCTTAAATCTAAAAAATTCTTTTTTCATGTTTTTTAATTTTACCAGATACTATAAAAAGGCTTAAAGCAACATGCACAAAGCTTAAAAACTATATAACAGAATATTAACTCGATTATTTGTAAAATTGACTGCACCTTTTAAAAAGCAATAAAAGACCGAAATTATGTGGTTTCGGTCTTTATAAAAATTCTAACTTAAAAACAATTGCTACCTGTAGCCATTGTTTGTTGGGTCTGATTCCAACAAGTTTGGGTTTATTTGTAACTCCTGCAAAGGAATTGGCATTAAAACATGGAAAGGTTTAATGTTTTCATTGGGTTTCCAGAAACGATATTGGATATTTCTCATTACATCCAATAAAATACCCCATCTAATTAAATCATATCTCCTGTTTGCTTCGCCAGCTAACTCCCACTTACGCTCGTCGTAAATTGCTTTTCTAAATTGAAGTTGAGTTAAACCTTTAATGGCCTCAGCTTCTGGCACAGTTGCGTAAGCCCGTTGTCGTATTTCTTTAATATATTCATAAGCAACCGTTTGACTGCCACCTGGTCTTTCATTCTCACATTCAGCCGCCATCAACTTAATATCTGCTAAACGGAACACCAACCTGTTATCCGAATGGTTAAAACGCGGCGAAGTGCTTACACTTAAATTCATGAATTTTGCCATGTACGGGAATTTTAAAGGGAAGCCCAAGTAATTGTCCATAACGTTCACTGATCTTCTCAAATCGTTCACCGGAAATTTCTCTGCAAAATCTTTAGCGGCTATTTGCAACCCAGTTCCGTTAAAAGCTTCGCCTCTGGCGGTAAGTGCAGCAGACAATGCAGCTCGTTGTGCCGTATTTTTGGGTTCATCGCCTAAACGCGGATTAAACATGCTTGGTCTCCAATTGCCGTTTCCAGGTATGACAGGTACACCTTCTTCGAATTGGCCTCTAATATCTTTTGCGAAATCTAAAGACCAAATAATCTCTGCGTTGTACTCGTTAGTTGGTTTGAATACATCGGCATAATTTGGTAAAATAGTACGTCCAGATTGGTTTATGATTTCATTACATTTATCTAACCCTTTTTGCCATTCTTTCTGTTGCATGTATATTTTTGCCATTACTGTAGCAGCGGCCCACTTTGAAGCTCGCCCGTTTTCAGCAGCCGGATAAGATGATTTCAAATTTGTTTGTGCAAATTCTAAATCAGCCATAATACCCTCTATAATAGTTCCCTTATTAGTTCTACCTAATACCCTGATTTCATTAATTTTGATGTTTTCGGTGTAATAAGGTGCGTCTCCCCATAGGTTGGTTATGTGCCAGTAAGCGAGCGCTCGTAAAAACCTAGCCTCTGCAACTACATCAGTTTGAACAAGCTGGGTAATAGCCGTGTTTCCTTCAACTCGGTCTATGATGATGTTACAGTTTAAAACAATTTTATAGCAATCTTTCCAAGTGTCAGAAACACTCATCTTCTGTTCTGATCGATCTGCCAATTCCTCGTTCATCGTATAATTCCCAATGGGCTCTACAAATCCAATAACACGGCTTGGCTCTATCACATCGGCACCGTTATCGTAAAAATTATCTAATCCAACTTGCCCATACATAGAGTTATTCTTGTATATAGCGTAAACTCCGGTAATAGCCTGTCTGGCATCCGCATCTGAGGCAAAGAAATTCTCTGGAGCAACAATATCACGTGGATCTTCTTCCAAAAACGATTCACAGCCAAAGCTTGTGAACATTATTAAGAAGGCAAATAAATATATATATTTAAGTTTCATAATCATGTATTTTTAAAAAGTTACATTAAGTCCAAGGCTCAAAACTTTTGCATTTGGGTATTCTCCATTTGAGAATCCTTGAGCAATATTTCCTAACCCATCTCTTCCGAATCTGCTGGTTTCAGGATCTATCAATCTGAAATCTGAGATTAACAATAAGTTGGTACCCGTTGCGTAAACCGCCAAGTTTTTTACCCCTTTCCATCCAAACTTAGCAACTGGCAAGTTATAGGTTAACTTAAGCGTTTTTAACCGAATGTGTGACCCATCTTCAACATACTCCGAGTTACTTGGTATATTGGTAATAGCATCAGAACCAGCTCTAGGGACATCAGATGTTGGATTGGCAGGCGTCCATCGATTTGCTATTTCAGCAAATTTTGGATTTTCTCCTCGAGTGAAGTAGTTGTTACGCGTTCTTAAGTTATAAACTTCATTACCTGCTGTACCTTGAAAGAAAAAGTTGAGATCAAAATTCTTATATGTTAGGTTGTTTCCAAAACCAAAGATCAAATCTGGAAACGGACTTCCTAAAACTACATTATCTTCATTTGAAATAATGCCGTCTCCGTTAATGTTTTCAAATCTAGGACCTCCAACTACCTGTGTGCCAGCATTCAATCCAGAAGCATCAATTTCCGCCTGACTTTTCCAAGTTCCTAAATAGTTTACACCCGTAAACACCGGAACTGATTCGCCTACGATAATCCGTAAGGTTCCAGCACCCTGAATTGGATCTACCACGAAATCAATAAACTGCTTTCCGCCTAAATCAAGCACTTTGTTTCTATTGCCAGATAAGGCCAGTGTTGTATTCCACTTGAAATTATCACTTCTAACATTTGTTGAATTTACCAAGAACTCCCACCCTTTGTTTTCCAAAGAACCAACGTTTTGCAATTGACTTGTAAAGCCAGTTTGTCTTGGAATGGTTACATCTAAAAGAAGATCCTCGGTTTTTTTATAGTAGTAATTAAATTCAGTGAAAATTCTACCTCCAAAAATTGAGGCCTCCAAAGCTAAATCAAAAGAACTTGTGGTTTCCCATTTCAGATCTGGATTTGCCGGCCTACCCAATGAAGAGCCTGGGCGCTCAATACCATTAAACGTAGTATTAGCTTCTACCAAAATGCCTAGTGTATTGTAAGGACCGATAGCCTGATTTCCTGATTGGCCGTAACTAGCTCTTAATTTCAGGTCTCTAAAAAAGTCTTGCTTTTGCATAAAAGCTTCTTCGCCTATTTTCCAAGCACCAGCTATTGAGGGATAAAAATTGTATTTATTCCCAGGTGCAAAAACAGAACTACCATCGCTTCTTCCTACTAAAGTTAAAAGATATTTATCTTTGTAAGTATAATTTATCCTTCCAAAAAAAGAGGCGATTTGAAAGCCACTATAGTTGCTGCCAACCACATTTCTTATTGGATTTGTACCTAAGCCTATGTTATTGAAACCAGTAGCATCCGTGGTTATACCATAAGCTTCAGCCCGAAAAGTTTCGATGGTGGACTTTTGGAAAGATGCTCCTCCAAGAACGACTAAGCTATGGTCTGCTCCAAATTTGGTATCATACTGTATGGTATTTTCATTGTTCCATCCGAAAGAAGACACATTGGATATTATTGCACTACCTTGTTGATTAACCACCAAAAAATCAGGTCTTTGACTAGAGTCAAATTCATTTCTTTTAGAATTGTTTATTTCTGGATTAAAGGTTGAGCGCAGGGTTAAATTTTTAATAGGACTATACTCTAAGTAAACTGTTCCTAGCAGGTTATTTGAGAATCGCTCGTCAATATCTAATGCTATTGACGCTAATGGATTTTCAAATGGGCCACCAATTACCTCATTGAAACCGTTAAAAGAGCCATCGGCATTATAAATAGGTTGTGTTGGAAGTGTATTCAATAAACCTCCGTAGCTAACAGTACCATTGTCTAACTTTATTTTAGAATAATTAAAACGGGCTCCAGCTTTTAATTTACTGCTTAGTTTAAAATCTATGTTTGATCTAAAAATATATTTCTCAATTCCTGAATTGCCTATTAAACCTTCCTGATTGAAAAAATTTAGAGAGTTATAGTAGGTTACATTACCATTCTCTGAAGAACCTGCAATGGCAACATCTGCATTATAAATAGGTGCAGGGTTTAGTATAATATCAAAATAATCATTGTCTGGATAGGTTGATGGCGCATTTGGAAAAGGTTCTGCTACTCCGCGAAACCGAGCGTCTTCATTTGTATAAGCTATTTGATCTGCTTGAGATAAATAGGCAGGTTTTTCAGGTACCAATTGTGTACTGGTGTAAGCACCAAAACTTACTTGTGGTTTGCCTCCTCCTACATTTGAGCCGTTTTTAGTAGTCACCAAAACAACCCCGTTTGCACCTCTAGAGCCATAAATTGCAATTGATGATGCATCCTTTAAAATTTCGATAGATTTAACATCGTTAGGGTTTATGTTGTTTAAATCGAAATTTGTTCCTACGATAATACCATCGATAACCCAAAGTGGTTCATTGCTACCTGTGATAGAGTTACCACCCCTCACTCTAATTGAAGTTCCCGCACCCGGAGCGCCACTAGTTTGCGTTACCTGTACACCAGCCGCTCTGCCTTGCAATGCTTGATCAACCCTAGACACAGGAACATCGGCAATTTCCTTTGCGTTTACAGAGGAAACAGAGCCAGTTAAATCTGACTTGCGCTGTGTACCGTAACCTATTACCACAACCTCATTTAAGCTTTGGTTGCTATCTGATAGCGAGATGCTTAGGATAGTTGCATTTCCGATCGCTTTTTCTTGAGAAACATAGCCCATTGAAGAAAAAACTAAAACTCTAGCACCATCTAAGATTTTGATACTGAATTTACCGCTCCCATCTGTTTGGGTTTGGTTTTTTGTACCCGATTGGGTAACTGTTACACCTGGAACTGGCATTTTGCTGGAATCGTACACTACACCCGAAACTACTTTTTCTTGGGCTTTTAACCCAGCAGAAAAAATAAGCATCAAAGCAACAAGCATACAACTCACAATTTTTGAATTGTGATTGTTCATAAAAAGGATTTAGATTGGTTTATAATTTGGTTGGACAATCTTAGCGAATCCAATTTAAAAAACCATCCTGCACTGTGCTGTAATAGTCTTTTTACTATGGTTTTTTTTGACACAGTAGCTCGCCTAGCATTGCACAGTTCAGATATATATATGAAAGTCTATTTTACCTTACTTCTCCCGCTACATTTTCCAAAACCACATTTGAAAGAATTGCAGTATCCAACTTATCGGGAATATGTGAGCAAAACCCGATTCCTACGTAGAGAGGTTCTTTAAAACGGAGCTGAATTGGATAGCCTATCTGTTGCATGGGTTCTCCATTCATGCTCAAAAATATGGCGTAAGCAGCGCCTTGCTTTTCGATACCGATGCGCATTGCACCCTTCTGCGGAAGCAACATTTGAATCATCCGGTCATTTTTTTCTGCTCGCCAAGCTAAGTGCATTAATCCTCCGCCATGGCGGGCAACAACTGCTCCTTCGGAATCGTCATCAAGAGTTTGCCTAATTACCACCACTGCTTTTCTGTCGAAAAATGCCGTTGAATCTGGAAACCTTACATCGGCAGCCAAGGAGACATCACCTGACATTTTTTTCCATAAAAACCGGAATTCATCTCTTGTGTACCAAATATTATAACCCGCAGAAGTGATGGTATATTCCTTTGTAGTTGGATCGTAACTTGAAAAACCAGGTACAATCGCTGCTCCAATATCGCTTTGTCCATCAAAAATACCGATGGGCGTATTGTCTGTAATTGTTACCCGATGAAAATCTTTCGGCGGTGGAACTTGTTTACGAGTTGGCGAACCTGGCCAAGCCCATTCGGGCACAATTGCTTTTGTTGAAATTGGGTTGGATTGGCTTTTAACTTGTGAGGATATGGTTACAAAAATCAGTAACAACAAAATGAGTTTATTTATAGCAGAGCTATTATTAAGATTGATTGTTGAGCTCGTGAGATTTTTCATCTTTTTACGTTTTATGTGTTTGTTATTATCACACCGTCATTTTCGAGTTTTCGCTAGCTATCTAAAAATCTCGAAAAGTACCGTCTGCAAATAGCATATGAAACCTATTTGTGAGATGTTTTCCCAAAGGGATGACCCCATAGGGCAATGTCATTAAGTTAAGGAGATTCGTCATGTCGATCCGCCGGCTGGCGGAGAGAGATCTCACAAATAGGTAATCATATGGAATGGCAACCTTGCTTGTGCGACCTCTCGTTCCTCGACGTGACGGCGTGGAGATAAAAAAGGCTTAACTTAATGACATTGCCCATAGGGATGCCTTTGGCACTCTATCGTTAAATATGACGAGAATTAGAACCAAATTTTCAGCTATTATTTCAAAACATATTTTTGCACCCTACCGTCTTTCATAGCAACAATAATATCCTCGTCAGAAGTCATTGCAAATCCATGCGCATCAAAAAGTTCTTCTTTATTTCCAAAAAAACCTATCAAATTACCTTTATTGTCAACTTCTGTTATTCTTCCGGTGGTTGCATCTAAACATAAAAAATTATGTTTTCTTGTTTCAATGATATCGAATACACGCCCAATGTGTGGCCAAACTTCAAGTAAAGTTCCGTCTTTATCGAAAATCTGAATCCGCCAAGCGTCTCTATCTGCTACATAGATTTTTCCGTCAGATGCAACTGTAATTTGGTGTGGTACAGCGAACTCTCCTGGTAATTCGCCTTTTTTACCCCACTCTTTGATAAATTTAAATTGAGCATCCAACTTTACAATTCGTTTGTTAGCTCCGTATCCATCAGAAACTAAAACAGACCCGTCTTTTAAAAAGTCGATATCAGTTGGCTTGTCAAAATGTTCTCCATCGCTTCCTTTTACACCTTTTACACCAAGAGACATTACTATCTCTCCCTTATTATTTATTTTATGGATTTGGTGTGTTTTGATATCAGTAACCCATAAATCGTCATTTTTATCGCAATGGATAAAATGAGGTGCACCAAAACCTTTCGGTTTCCATTGATACTGAAATTCTCCAATCGTATTTAAACAAATGATGGACGCTACACTATCCCTATCAACAACAAAAATATTGTCTCTAGAATCTACAGCAACGTCCGACACCACTTTAGGCTTGTAAGCGGCGGGGATTTTAAGCCAGTTTGGCACAAACTTATAATGCAAATCTGTCGGACTGGTTTGCAATTCCCAAGTTTTTAATCCTTTAAACTTTACCAAAGAATCTGCTTGGGCTAAACACAAAGCGGGAAAACTAAAACAGATTATTATAATGATAACCAACGTATTACCTAGTTTAGAGATACTATTAAGATTTTTCATGGTTTAATTTTTTGTTACAAATCTGATAATCTAACTTTAATTGAGCCCTTCTTTTCTTTTAGCGCATCGCCAGAAACACTAATTTCTATTCGTTTTAAATTTTTTATTCGTTTATCGATGCTCAACGGCGGCGGATCTAAAGCAATTACCTTAAGCTCAAAATTTGTTGTAGATAACACAGCTAGATTTAAGATTTTACCATCCTTTTTTAGGATAGCGCCGTTTTTAACTAACGTAACATCCGCAGTGGTCATCATTTGCCAAGTAATCTTTTTTGTAGCACTATTAGTTTCAAATCTGTCTTCAACTATAAGCGAGTGATTGTTTTCTTTTAAAAATCTACGAGTAACGGATTTTACGTTCCCGCTGTACAAATCCGTTAAGTCCAATGTTGTTTCTGGCACTAGACCACCTTTAAAATCAATAACGCCAACATTACCCTTAACATTAAATAAGTTATCATTAACCGTAACGGTACTATGCCCGAAATTACTTTTTGTCAAAAGCGTCCAACGTTCACTATCCTGTTTACTGTTAGCTAACTGAAATCCGATTTTGTTCAATGGAAAATAACTTTGGTTACCCGGATCAATTGCCCAACGCACCCTATTTAGTTCAAAAACGAAAGTCCCCGCATCCATATTACCATGACTCACTAAACCTGAGCCGCCTTTTGTTGCCAAATAAAAATTTTCTAGCGCTTCCTTCTCACTACGAAATACCACAATTGGAATTTCTCCCTTACCGTACCAAGCCAAAGGCAAATCTGCTGTTTTCTCAAAGCTACATTGTGCTAACCATATTAATGCAAGCCCAGCTAAACGACCTTCGTTTTGTGGGATTAATGCATCCTCATCGCCCGGGATCATTAAATCGGGGTCTAAGGGATTTTGAAAAAACTGCTTATTAATGTATGTACAATTACCCGTTTGTGCTGCAAACCAAGCCAATAATGTAGAAGCCTCTCCATCAGTTTTCCCGTCAGAGTCTGCATAGTTGAAACACAAACCGGAAGGGCCAGTAATTTGCAACCTATAATCTGCGGTCTGCATAAAACCTTGACTTTTTGAAATGCCAAAATCACTCCCCAAAGCAGTAGTTAAAAGATTAGACGTTATTGCCGTATATGAAGTACCGAAACGCCAATAAAAAGGTCCTTCCGGATGTACGCCTTGTGGTGCGTATTCTTTTAAAGAGTTTGGTAGTTTTTCTAAAGCTCTTGAAATTGTTTTTGCCGCCAATTCTGGATTTATATCTACTATCGCGAGAGAGGCTGCAGCCATCCCGCCGTGGCAAACTGCATTCCAATTGTTGTTTCCGCTAATCCAACCCATGCGTACAGCCGTGGTATCATAACTTGGAATTATCGCTTTTTCAATCAAAGCTTTTTTTGCCAAATTGATGGTTTCTTTTGGCAAGGCATCTGCATTCCAATCTATCGCTAAAGAAACGCCCAAAGCTACTTGTGCCACATTTAAAAAGTGCTGTGGATTCCAATCGTCAAATGTTGAGATATTTATTAGTTCGTCGTTTATCCGGTTTAACAATTTAGGATTTTTACTTACCCGATAGACAATACTTAAAGTGGCTAATCTGCGCAAGCTTTCGCGAGCGTTTGGGAACCTGAACCCTACTAATTCCTTTTTTATTAAGGGCTTTTCTGAAATTTTAAATGCCTCTTTTTCTAAAAACGCATAATAGTTTTTTACTAAAGTATCTGTCTTTATTTTTTGTAGTAATTGCTTTTCTATTAAAGGCGTAAGTATTAACCGGGGATGTTGTCGGGCTAAATGTTGCTTAATGTAACTTGCACTTAACTGTTGTTTTATCAGCACTCCCATGTGGTTTTGACCAAAGGAGTTTAGGGCGTTGCCTGCAATAAATAGTGTTAACAGTAATGTTTTTATTTTGAACATATCATATTTAGAAAATATTTTTAGCCGTTAGATCATTCAAATTAGATCTTCTTTATTAAAAAATTCACGGTTTTTCCAGCGTCCTTTCCCTTCGGAAAAACAATATTTAAGTTTGTTTTTTGATTGTTAAACGTTGTGTTCTCGCCTGAAAACTTACCAGCAAAACTAACATTTGCTGTGGTCAAAGTTTGTGACGGATCGCTTACTGAAAGCGCTAAACCATCATCGGTTTTTTTGACCATCAACACTAAAGGTTGCGAAACGGAAACACCTCCAAATAAATCAGAAGTCCCAGATTCGTAAAAAATTACGCCTCCTAAACTGCCATCTTTTGCCATTACAAATTGTTGTGCTTTTGTATTCAGTATCGTAAATGGAAAACCTTTGTTTAAAGCTTCCATGTTGCTACGCGTTGTGTTTGGCACCAAAATGTATTCGTAAGATTTGTCTTTTGGGTTAACACCATGATCAAACCAAAGTCTAAACACTTTCTCCAACAAAATAACTGGTCTGTAAAAAGTTGACACCTTTGCCCAGCTTCCTTCTGCAATGCCAGATTCCATTTTGATGTTGCCTCCTTTTGGAAACAAATAACCTAAACCGTTGTGTGAAATCCAACTTGGTTTTGTTGATTCAGCTTCTGCATTTTTACGACCAGGTTTTCCGTTTTCACTATATTCCAACTGCCCTTTTTCTAGCAATTGATTGATGCCTGTTGTTATCGGGAAGCTGGTGTTTGCATTGATATCGCTACCCAAACAAACCACGTAGTTACCAAACATAAACCAACCTTTTTTGGCTTTAACTCCGTCTCTATCGTACGCCATGGTCGCAATACCGTCTTTTGTATCATCAACCCCACCTACAAATACAGAATTTGTTTTAAACGTTTGTGATTTGATCATTGGCAATTTACCGGGGTTTTGACTAACGGTAATCCCTGGCAACTTTCTCCAATCTAAAAACGGAAGCACTTCTTGGTACTCTTGTCCGTTTTGATACAGTAAAGAAGTTCCATCGCCTAAATGATAGCCCTGAATATTTTCCTCATTCACAGACTCTGTTCCCACGGTTCTTTCAGAACTCATTTTTACCGAGAAATAAAAATCTTTGGTACGGTGTACCTGAAAATCTGAACGATAAAAATGTTTGTCGCCAACCAAGTGATCAGAACTTATGGCTTTTTCATATTCATTTTTGTAGCTTTTATCAACTTGCTCAATGCTTTTTATTGCCTCTTTAAGCTGTGAATACTTTTTTGCTGAACCACCAATAACCAGTTGTCTTCCGCTTGCTAAAATGTCATAACTTTCTTTAAAAACCACCCATTGCTGTCCTTTCAAAATATAGTCTCTAAGTAAGCCTAACTTTTCTGCTTTAAACTGAAAAGGCGTATTATTCAAAATTTGGTTCCATTTTATCAAATCTTCT
>JBBSTQ010000041.1:0-14249 GCA_038235745.1 Sphingobacteriales bacterium | reverse complement strand
CATCTAAAAATACTCTCACTTTTTAGACGCAAAGAACTCATCTTCGACAGTTATTTTTTTTGGTTTCTTAGTATGATAAACCGCACTACCCTCGGCAACCATACTTACCCACTCAGAGACTGGAAAATCATCTAAAGATTGATAAGGTTTTTCTACAACTTTGGTTAATAAATGCTCTATCATGCGAGACAGGCTGATATTGTTGCGCTCAGCATATCTTTTTGCTTTGTTGATGATTGCTTCATCAAAAGACAATGTAAGTTTAGTATCCATGGCGAGTTATTGAGTTTTACAATCCAAAGATATTGAATATCTACGTAATAAAAAAATAGTTAATACGTACATAAATTATTTTTAATTTAATTGATGAAGTTAATGCTTAGGCTGCTATAATAAATGGTCAGATTCGGAAAAGATGCATTTTCATTGCTACTTTTAAAATCTAACACCGAGCCGTATTGGTATCAAGAAAGACTGTTGTGTAATTAGCAAACCAGATTTTAAGAAGAAATTTAATTTTTCAGTAACCTTGTAACCCTCTCCAATACCAAATTCAACTAACCCACTACCTGTTCCGCCGTCATATTGATTCCAAATGTGAGTATAACCGATTTTCAGATTAAGAATAGGAGAAAATTTACCTCGTAAGGGGACATTCTCGAAGTCCGAAAAAAGTGAGACACCATTGATGCCTTCAAAATTCAAATAACCAACTCCAACACCAACAAAACCCCTTCCACTTGAGCTACTAATCCCATTTACAAAATTTAGATCAATACCATTTTGGTTATTATCTAAATTATAACCTCTCCAGCTAGGCCCCAGCGTCAACAACTATTGGTCTAACCAAATATTTCAAATAACCAGTTTCTATTTTGCCAGCATATCTTATTTGTGCGTTGGCCGCTAAAGAGTATGCTACAAGCAAAACTGCAGTTATAAATAGGCATATAATCTTTAGCTTGGGAACATTCATTTTAGCTATAATCAAATCATATTTTCAAAAGCTTCCAGCGAATTAGAGTTAAGTACGAGATCTTAATTACTATAGTCCCTAACCAACTAACCAACTAAAAACCTAACCACCTAATCTAATTTCAAAACTGCCATAAACGCCGATTGTGGAATCTCTACGTTTCCAACTTGGCGCATGCGTTTTTTACCTTTTTTCTGCTTTTCTAATAATTTACGTTTACGGGAAATATCCCCACCGTAACATTTTGCAGTTACATCTTTACGTAAAGCTTTTACGTTTTCACGAGCGATAATTTTTGCTCCAATAGAAGCCTGAATTGCAATATCAAATTGCTGTCTTGGGATTAATTCTCTCAACTTTTCGCAGATGCGTTTACCAAAATCGTAAGAATTGCTTCGGTGGATTAAAGACGAAAGTGCATCAACGTGTTCGCCGTTCAGCATAATGTCCATTTTTACCAAGTCCGACTGTCTAAACCCAATTTGATGATAATCAAACGAAGCATATCCCTTAGAAATAGTTTTTAGCTTATCGTAAAAGTCGAAAACAATTTCGCCCATTGGCATTTCAAAAACCAGTTCAACCCGGTCAGCAGTTAAATAATGCTGATTGGTAATCATTCCTCTTTTCTGAATACAGAGTGACATTACCGGGCCAACAAACTCAGCTTTAGTAATAATATTTGCCTTTATAAACGGTTCTTCAACAAATTGAAGTTTGGATGGATCTGGAAGTTCTGAAGGATTGTTAACCGTGAACGGATCTCCTTTAACCGTATGCGCAATGTAAGAAACGTTAGGTACGGTGGTAATTACCGTCATGTCGAACTCACGCTCTAACCGCTCTTGGATAATCTCCATGTGCAACATTCCTAAGAATCCGCATCGGAAACCGAAACCTAAAGCGGCGGATGACTCTGGTTCAAAAACCAATGAAGCATCGTTCAACTGCAATTTGTGCATCGCTTCACGCAATTCCTCAAACTCATCGGTGTCAACTGGGTAAATACCCGCAAAAACCATCGGTTTAACTTCTTCAAAACCTTGAATGCCGGGAGCTGGTTTGTCTCTTAAAACAATGGTATCTCCAACCTTAACTTCTCTGGCTTCTTTAATTCCAGAAATAATGTAACCAACGTCGCCGGTTTTTACACAGTCTTTTGGAGTAGGATTCAGTTTTAAAATCCCAACTTCATCTGCAATATATTCTTTGCCTGTAGCCACAAATTTTACCCTGTCGCCCTTTTTAATTTGTCCGTTAATCACTTTAAAATAAGCGATAATCCCACGGAAAGAATTAAAAACCGAGTCAAAAATCAACGCTTGTAATGGCGCATCTAGGTCACCGACTGGCGGTGGAACCCTATTAATTACCGCAGTTAAAATATCTTGGATTCCTAAACCTGTTTTTCCAGAAGCTGGGATAATATCCGAACGCTCGCCTCCAATTAAATCCACAATCTGGTCTTTTACCTCTTCAGGCATCGCCCCAGGCAAATCCATCTTGTTCAAAATAGGTATGATGTGCAAATCCTGTTCTAAAGCCAAATAAAGATTAGAAATAGTTTGTGCTTGAATTCCTTGAGAAGCATCCACAATTAATAAAGCACCTTCACAGGCCGCAATAGAACGCGAAACTTCGTAAGAAAAATCTACGTGTCCCGGCGTGTCAATAAGGTTAAGAATGTATTCCTGACCTTCGTGAGTGTAGTTCATTTGGATGGCATGACTTTTAATCGTGATGCCTCGCTCACGCTCCAAATCCATATTATCCAACAGTTGAGCTTGCGACTCGCGTTGGGTAACGGTAGAGGTAAACTCCAATAACCTATCGGCAAGCGTACTTTTACCGTGATCTATATGTGCAATTATGCAGAAATTCCGTATGTGCTTCATCTGAAACGCAAAGATAGATTTTTAAAGAGAATTACAGGTTTTTTTTCAATGCGGAGTAAAGGGAGATTTTGGTGGATGTGCAGTATGGCCATTAACCACAAAGCGCACAAAGATTTTGCACAGAGATCACAAAGCTGGAGTCGTTTATTTTACTAACGCATATTGTAAGTCTCCACACCGAATCATGATAATCCTTAAATCAAGTAAATCATGTTTCAGACAGTTTTTTTACCACAGAGGTCGCAGAGGTCACAGAGCTGGGGGCTGGCTCTTTAATCTCTTGTCCTAATTTTCCGCAATCCACAAGTTACCTTTACTCTTTAATTCTTTTCTTATTTTGCGAAACCGCAAGTCATCTTTATTCTTTGCTCTTTAATTCTTTTCTTATTTTGCAAAATCGTAAGTCATCTTTATTTTTTTTTTACCGATTTGAAAGTTGTTTTTGTTCTTTGCTCTTTGTTCTTTTCTCTCCACATTCTTTGCGCTTTCCTCCTTAATCCCCATTTTAAATCAATAATTTTACAACATGTCCCTATTCCATTTTAAGCAGTTCGTGATTGACCAAGAAGGTTGCCCGATGAAAATAAATACTGATGGCGTTTTATTGGGAGCGATGTGTGGCTTAGAAAACGCAGATAAGGTTTTGGATATTGGTACGGGAACCGGAGTAATTGCTTTAATGATTTCCCAGCGAAAACATGATGCTTTTATTGACGGTATAGATATTGACCATATCGCTTTTGAAAAATCGAAGTCGAATTTTGAGAACTCACTTTTTCATACAAGATTAAAAGCACACCACCATGGGTTCAAAGAATTTTTTGAGCTGAATCCTCAGACTAAGTATGATTTAATCGTTTCTAATCCTCCCTATTTTTTAAACGCTTTACAATCGCCGAAGGCATCTAAAAATATCTCTAAGCATACCAACGAGCAATTTTTTTTAGATTTATTACTTACAGCAAAAATGCACTTGGCGGAAAATGGGGCTTTGGAGTTGGTATTGCCCGTCGACATCTCTTTGATGTTGCAAAATACGGCAAAAGATTATGGTCTATACGCAAAGCACTGTATGAAAATCAAATCTTACCCGCACAGCGCACATATAAGGCATGTCATCAGGTTTTCTAGAACCGAGGTTGATGAGTTGAAATTTGGAGAATTTTGTATTTATGAATCTCAAGGGGAACATTCCTTAGCATATAAAGCACTTTTAAAAGATTATTTTAAAATTTTTTAATGAAAAAAATAGGATTGATATCCGATACACACAGTTATCTGGACGATGCCGTTTTTAAATATTTTGATGACCGGGACGAGATTTGGCATGCAGGCGATTTTGGAACGTTAGAACTTGCGGACAAGCTCGCAGCTTTTAAACCCTTGAAAGGTGTTTATGGCAACATTGACGGTAAAGACATTAGGGAGGTGTATCCTGAGCATTTACGGTTTCATTGTGAAGGTGTGGATGTTTGGATGACGCATATTGGTGGTTACCCAGACAGGTATTCAACAAATGTGAAGCCAGAGATATACACGAAGCCACCAGATTTATTTATTGCAGGTCATTCGCATATTTTAAAAGTTATTTACGATAAAAAAATAGAATGCTTGCATATTAATCCTGGTGCGGCAGGCAAACAGGGTTGGCATAAAACAAGAACTTTAATTAGATTTTCCATTTCAGAAAATAAAATTCATACATTAGAGGCCATAGAGCTAGCAATAAGATAGCGTAAAAATTACACTAAGTAAATGGCAATAGTAACAACATTAGGTCAGTTTATTATTCAGAAACAGGCCGATTTCCCTTATGCAAAAGGAGAGCTTTCCAGATTATTAAGAGATCTAGGAATTGCTGCGAAAATAGTAAACCGCGAGATCAATAAGGCAGGACTAGCCGATATTTTAGGCGAAGTCGGCACCATAAATGTGCAGGGCGAATCCCAGAAAATATTGGATGTTTATGCTAACGAACAGTTTATTTCCGCTTTAAGCGTAGGTGGCGAGTGTGCCTTGGTGGTTTCGGAAGAAAATGAGGAGGTAGTGATACTTAACAAAGCTGTTTCAAAAAATGCAAAATACGTAGTTGCTATCGATCCTTTGGACGGTTCCTCAAATATTGATGTGAATGTTGCGGTAGGGACTACTTTTTCTATTTTTCGAAGAATTTCTAAAGAGGGCGAAGCGGATATCAAGGATATTTTGCAAAAAGGAACGGAGCAAGTTGCTGCCGGCTACATAGTTTACGGTTCTTCAACCATGTTGGTCTATACAACGGGTTGTGGCGTGAACGGTTTCACTTTGGACCCTTCTATCGGCGAATTCTGTTTATCTCATCCTAACATGAAAATCCCTGAAGCAGGAACTATATACAGCATGAACGAAGGAAATTATGTGCATTTTCCTGAAGGTGTAAAGAAGTACATTAAATATTGCCAAGTAGAAGATGTGGCGACTTCTCGTCCGTACACTTCAAGATATATTGGTTCTATGGTAGCCGATTTACATCGTAATTTAATTAAGGGTGGTATTTACATTTATCCAAGTACGGCAAGTGCGCCAAATGGAAAGTTGAGGCTAGTTTATGAATGCAATCCTTTAGCTTTTATTATTGAGCAAGCCGGCGGTAGAGCAACAAATGGCTTTCAAAGGATTTTAGATATTGAAGTTACAGAGATCCACCAACGAGAATCAATTTTTATTGGCTCTACAGAAATGGTTTTAAAGGCAGAGAAATTTATGGCAGAACACTCGCCACAGGAAGTTAGTTAGGTTTTAAGTCACTGGTTCATTAGTCATTAGGGCTTATAAAGCTTTAGAAGGTAGTTTTACAACAACTTTTGTTTTTTATTTTCCACTTCAAATACACTATCAATTTTTTGATCTTTTGATTTAGATGCGATGACCGCAAGTTCATCGCATCTTTCATTTTCGAGATGCCCTGCGTGACCTTTTACCCAAGTAAACTTTACTTGATGCAATTTGTAAGATTGTAGAAACCGCAACCAAAGATCTTTGTTCTTTTTGCCGGCAAAGGCTTTCTTTACCCAGCCAAAGACCCATTTTTTTTCGACAGAATCAATTACGTATTTTGAGTCGGAGAAAATCATGACTTCTTGATTAAGCGTTTTTATAGCTTCCAATCCTGCACACACAGCCATCAATTCCATGCGATTGTTGGTCGTCATTCTAAATCCTTCAGACAGTTCCTTATAATGTTTTCCAGATCTCAAGATTACACCGTAACCTCCTGGTCCTGGGTTTCCACTTGCTGCGCCATCAGTAAAAATTTGAATCATGTGCGAAGATAAAAAATTAGCAAAACAAAGCTGACTAAAAGATTATTTCACATAGTATCAGTAGGATAGCGATTTACTTAATGCTAATTTTAGTAAAAGTTTGAATTTTTTGATTTTTAAAGTATTTTTGCACTCCACTAAAACAAATGGCGGTCGTAGCTCAGCTGGTTAGAGCACTGGTTTGTGGTGCCGGGGGTCGTGGGTTCGAGCCCCATCGTCCGCCCCTTTTATGTTTGGAAGCCTTTCAAGAAATTGAGAGGCTTTTTTTGTTTATTCCCCCGTCATTGCGATCCGTCAGCTGGCGGAGTGGCTCCGAAGGGAGTGCCTTTGGTGCAATCTCCAAACTACGGAGGTTGAGTTTTTTTAGACCACTGGACTCAGGATTTTAAAGAGAACAAATCGATTTTACCAGTGGTACGCTGCTGAAGCCACAGCGTCTTTGCACTTTGACTATCGCATTGCTCAACGGCTTCATAGGTTTTTGTCTAAGTTTCGGCCTTGCAATAGCGGTAAACTTTTGAAGATACTGTGATCGGTTAATAGGAGTAATTATTGAGCGGGGGTTTTACTATTTGCGTTAACGATGGTCCCGATAGCTATCGGGATGGATGCCGGTCTGTGGATAATGCGTTGTGGCGTATGAGTGCACAGCTCCAAAGGAGTCACTTTGTGACGTGTTTTCCCGATAGCTATCGGGACGCCCAAAACCTTCTAATTAATATAATCCCTATCCTCATCACTTAACGTATTCTTCTGCGGATTTTCTGCGTACTCGTCACTTTTAGTCTGGTTAATCTCAAACGGAATGTTGCCATCTTCCATCTCCACCAATTTCTTTTTCCTCGGTCTCGCTACAATTACACCCAAAATAAATCCGAAAACGGTAACCACCAACATCATTACCAATTTTGCGACAGTGAACTCCATCCATAGCACCTTAAAAGGAACGGGGTCTAAATTCTGCATAAAAATAATGGTAATGGCGACGGATAAAAATATGATGACGTAGGTTTTTAGGTGCATGGTTTTAGAAATTATAGTTAAAACTGAATTCAAATATCGGTTTTTTTGTGTTGCTTTCGTTAGGCATAATTATTTTGCCGCCAATTTCAAATTGAGGGAGATAGTATCTTAGCAAATTCAAATCTGCACTTAAGCCAACTCCATAACCACGCAATCCGTTGCCAGCATTAATATTTTCAAAATCAGTGAAAACGGCGCCCTTAATTCTTTTGATGTAAGCAATTGGTCCAAGTTCCCAATCGGGGTAGGCTATCGGGAAGCGGTAGCTCAACAGCAACGAGTTTTGCAGATTTACAATTCCTGCCATGTTTGCCCAACCGTTTGCTCTCGGTATATCTGCCGTGTATTGGTAGAGCCCATTGTTATTTTGAAAGTTTAGACTGGTTTTAAAACTGTGATTGGGTAAAAACCCAGGAAAGTAAAAAGCAGATTTCACGGAGAAGCTCATGCCTCTTGAATTTGGGTCGAAAGGAAAATGCTCATAACCTACTTCTAAATTTTGTCCCCATTGTGGTGCTAAATCCCTCACACTTTTCCTGCTGTTGATGCCGGTAATAAAGCGGTAACCCATCGGAAATTTAAGCTCCCGACGAAAGTTTTTGGGAGTTAAACTTTCGTTATAACGATTGGTGTAGGAGGTGGATACCGTAAAGTCGGTGTAAAAGCTTTTGTTGAGCCAGTTGGTGTAAGTCGGGATATTCGCATTTAAAGTGGTGTAGTTTTCTCGCCACGTAAAAGGTGTGGCTATGGGCTTTGCCTGAGTTCCAGTGTTTACGTAGGATAGTCTTGCTCGGTTTTGATAATTAAGCGAAAGCTTAGGGTAAAACTTTTGGTAAGTAAAACTAGCATTATACTCGCTAGCGTTTAATGCGTTGTTATAAACGTAACCTACCGAAGCGGCGGCAGTGCTCAGCTTGTTGTTGGAGACTAAATTTATCCCAAAATCGTAATTACTGTTGTAAATGTTTTCGGTTGCGCTTAGTCTGGCACTATGGAAATAAAATAGATTATTGATTTCTCTGTATTTTTTACTGATGTAGTTGGTGGTGTCGATGTTTTCAAAATTAATCGGCTTATTTTCCTGCGGTATAAGCGGAGAATAGTAATCGACGAAGGTGTTTTGTTCTGTTTTTTGGAAAATCGATTTTAGGGTTGTTAAATCAAGCGAGGCAAGTCCATAGCCATTTTCCGCATAATTGCTGAAATAGAGTTTATCGTTGGTAATACTCGGATAGTTTGCGCCGAAATTGCTGTGACTGAGTTGTTGAATTTGAGCAGTCGAGGGATCCAACAAGTAGATGTTTTCGACACCGTTGTAGTGTGCTTTGTAGACGATTTTGTCGCCATAAAATATAGGTCGAGAAATGAGTTGTGTTTGTGGCGGGAACAGCATTTCTACTTGATCGTCATGATAGCGAAGCAAAGTTTTGCCGCTTTCTAAAACCCCTGTTACTACAACCTCTTTTCCTGTTTCGTTATAGGCTGGGGTTTGTAAAGTATGGTTTTTTGGATTGGCTAAGGTGCGGATCTTTTTACCTGTTATGGCATCAAATTCCACCAAATTGAATAGGCTTTCTTTGGTCACATTCACTGCAATAATTTTCGTAGCGTCTGGCGATAGTGACGGGGAAAATAGTCGACTTTTTTTGCTGAGTTGTGTGAACTTTTTAGAGGCTAAATTATAGGTGCAAATCACACTGTAATTCCGCTGGTCATAGCGGTCATCACTTCGGTATTCGTCCCACGTAATTATGCCGTTTGCATAGCTCAAATTCGGCTCTGTTTGTCCTCCAATTTTCAGTATTGTTTTCTCGTTTTTTTCTTCGTCAATGCTGATGATTTTTGTGGGTTCTGATAGCGATGTTTTTAAACAAATAATCTGGTTATTTTCGGTACGGTAGGGCAGTACATAATTACTCGGATTTTTTGGGTCAGTGTTGTTCAATTTATCGTAATCTTCTAAGTTTAGTTTACCCGACTGGTTTTTCCATAAACTGTCCATTTCTGTGATGGTATTATCATATAAAGTTTTTGTGGAGATGCCGGTAAACTTTTTTAGCGATGAACTAAAATTATAAGGGCGGATGGGGAAGTTTTTTATGCGCTCTAAAATTTTGTCCAAAATTAAGGCTCCATTTTCTCTCCTGATTTTTGTTGTCATAAAATACCCGAGTGGATAATAACCCGGCGTAAAATTTTTGTAAGAGCCGAGGTAGTTTTTGGAGTAGCTGTAATTTTTACCCGAAAGCGTATTGGTTCTAAAAATCATTTCAAAAGCGGGTTGCCTTCCGCGGCCCGCATGGGTAAGTGCAGTTTCAATTCCTACTGCATCTCCTTCAAAAAACCACGGTGGTAAGTTGATGCCGAAGAGTGCAAGTTTTAGTTCTTCAAAAAGTGGGGCTCTCAAATTTGGAGCGAGCTTATCAAACTGCACTACATGCCTAAGTTCGTGAATTGCCAAACTGTTTAGCCAATCCTGTGCGTCAAATTCTTGACCTGGGATAGTGTAGAACTCTGAGTGCCGAGGCGCCATAGTGACGAAGCCATTTGATACCACTCCTTGGTTTTGTAAAATAATGGAAATTGGCTTAGGCTGATGTCCCAATGTTTTGCTCACGTCTTTGATTAAGGCTTCCAATGTATTTGCCATTCTTTGTGCTTCGCTCTCAAATAGGGTAGGGTAGATGATTTGAAAATTTGCGGTGTTAATTTGCCTAAATTTTACACTAGGTGGATTTTGCCCACCGTCAATAAACTGCGAAAAACCTTGTTGTGAAGTAAAAATAAAGATTACAGTAACTAACAGTTTGAATAATAGGTTTTTAACGATTTTATTTGAGTTCATTTAGTCCGATTGCTAATTTTTTTAGTTTAATTTTGATATGTTCTAGTGTTAGTACCTAAAGTGTCTATTTTTATTTTTTATTTAAGTATTTGATTTTCAAAATTATAAGAAATGATATCTAATATGTAAACTGAGATTTTGAACAGTAATTTATGCCGTAATTATCTTTAAATTGATGCATTTACTTATCCAGTATTGCCATTGTAAAGTAGACAATTTTTAGGATATTTTATACACCAAGACGGGGCAGAGTTAAGCATATTTTAGTCTGAATAATTGGGTTTATTTTTTGATTTCTTTACAAAATCTCAATAATTATTTAAGCTGTCGAGGTAATTTGAATTATATTTTTTAGAGAATTGCGAAGATTACTCTTATAAAGTAATGGTTGAAAGTAGATTTTATAGACAAGTTTAGTTATATTCCGATAACAAATTCAAGAGGAAATGGAAGGTATTATTTATAGCTTAGTGTATATTATAATGATAATTTAATCAGTAAAAATGCGATTATTATTTTGATTTGCGAAGCGTATAAACAGTAAACTGCTTAATGCCGAATCAGAATAAACAAATAATGTCACGCTAAATTGGATCTTGAATTTGTGTATTTGCTAATTACGGTTCTTTTAAAATGTAAAGAATCGCAGAACAATTTGGCTTATTTTTCATCAAACTGAATTCGATTTTTCATCACGATTTTGTTTTTTTTTGTGCTGATTTTAGTGTTAAATGAGATTGAAATTGGAATATTTTCAAGCGAGGCGCGTACATTTTACGCTATAAATTCAGGAATTTATGCTAAGATTTCCCTGAATTTTTGAACTTTAAGCTCGTATTTTTTTGGAATACCATCATAAATACGCTCTTAATATATCGTAAGGACTTCTAGTTTTTTACCAATTGTCGGTTTGTTTTTTCTTTAGTTTCTATAAAAACGGGTAGTTTGAACGTTTAAGTTGAGTGATTTTCCATAAGACGTGAAGCAATAATTCGAAGTTTTTCAGTGTTAAATCGTTTGTTTTATCAGCAGTTTTAGCGTAACGATTTGTATTTTTTTTACTTTTTCGAGAGTATTTTTAGTGATGAATTTTCGATTGAATAGTCGGAAAGTCGTCCGGATTTTTAGGAACACGCAGTGTTAAATTGGCCGCATTCAAGCAATTTTTACCAGTCAACAGTTAGCCGAATGGGTAAGCCTCTGGACGAAAAGATAGCGGTCAGTCGGGGTAATTCTTACTTAGATAATGCTGTTTTAATCCGAAGAATTGTACCGTGAAATAGCCATAGTATCAGGATATGTTTTACGCATTATAATTGCGTAAGAAACCTTGTCTAATGCTGCCGTATTCAGCAGTGCAAACACAGTCAAATTATGTTGGGATTTTCGCTAGATGATGTGAGCGTTTTTTTTCAATTTCTTGTGCTCAATTTTTGTGCGAATTACAGGGAAAAGGAAAATAGTCGATAAAATAATCAGCGCTCCAATGTAAAACTCAGGAGTCATTTTCTCATCTTTTCCGAAGATAATCAGCGCTAAGATAATAGCATAAATGGGTTCTAGGTTTGTAATCAAAGCGACGCGGAATGCGGTCAATTCCTTCATTACAGCTACACCTGCAACGTATGCTACAGAAGTACAAATGGTGCCTAAAATCAATAAATAAATTAAATCTTTTGTGTCCAAATACATACCCTTATTAAAGCCATTTTTGGCAAAAAGATATAAGCTAATCCAGATGAACGCACCAGTCAATTCATAAAAACTGATGATGGAAGCAGAACGATTTTTCGCTTGTTTGGCATTGATGATGGAGAATAAACTTGCACAAAGTGCACTCGCTAAACCCATGATAATTCCCTTGGTGTACTCACTTTCAAACTTGAAAATAACGTAAATACCCATTACAATAAACGCTCCGGCAACAAGCTCTAGTTTCGATATTTTCGTTTTATTGAGCAATGGTTCTAATATTGCTGTAAACAGTGTTAAAGAGGATAAACAAACCATCGCCACGGAAATAGTAGCTGCTTTTATGGAGCCAAAGAATAGTATCCAATGCAGGCCTACGATAGCACCAGTAAAAAACAGTCGAAAAAAGGTTTGTTTAGAAACTTTAATAGAGATCTTCTTCCATTTGAAGTAAAGCAAAAGAGAAGTTGCAGCGATCAAAACGCGATACCAAACCAAGTGAGTTTCCCCAATGCTGATTAAGGCACCCAGAATACCGGTAAACCCCCAAACCAGAACGGTAATGTGTAAGATTACCAAGTTGCTTTTTAAGTCTAGCTTCATGCTATTTGGGCGCTTTAATGGCGAGTATTACACCAATAGTCCCGAAAATTAGGTTAGGAATAATTACAGCAATTATTGGAGGCAAACCGCCTTTGAGGGCGAAAACTGTGGAAAATTGAATTAGCAAAATGTAAAAAAAACTCATTGCAATACCTACTCCTAAAGGTAAACCTACGCCTCCACGTACCTTTCTTGATGATAATGCCACTCCAATTAGTGTTAAAACATAAGTAGAAAAAGGATATACCCAACGTTTGTACTTCTCTAACTCCAAGTTGACCATAATTCCTGATCCACGAATTTTTTCTTTGTCAATTTTTTCATTCAGCTCATGGTAGTTCATTGCCGAGTAAATATTATCTCGCACATCAAAATCTATCGGCTTCATGTCAAGCGTGGTATCTTTCTCAACACCAGTTTCCATCCGTTCTTTTAAGCCATCAACATGGCGAATGGTGTAATTGTATATTTTCCATTTATTAGCTACCGAATCCCAGCTAATACGATCTGCCATCAGTTTAGATTTCAATTCGTCTTTATCGAATTTTTCCAGTGAGAAGCGATAACCGTTGTTGGACTTATTTTCAAACGACTCCATGTAAACAAAGGTAGACTTGTCTAACTGGAGATGTACATTGCTGCGAGAAGTGTTTCTGCTGTCTTTTAAATAAGTATTTTCAAAATTGGTCATCAATCGATTAGTTTCTGGAATAATCAATTGATTGAAAATCATGCTGACGATAAATATCAGCGTTGAAGCAATAAAATACGGACGTAGAAAACGATTAAAGCTCGCTTTGCCACAAAGTATAGGAACAATCTCCGTTTGGTCAGCCATTTTTGCCGTAAAAAAAATAACAGCAATAAAGTTGATTAAAGGAGATAGAAAGTTAAGGTAGAATGGAATAAACCCACCGTAGTATTCAAAAATTATCTCTTTTGTAGTCGCATCACTTTTTAGGAAATCATCTAGTTTTTCAGAAATATCAAAAACAACTGAGATTACAGTGAAAATAGCCAGCGTAAAAACAAAAGTACCTAGGTATTTCTTAATGATATACCAGTCGATTATTTTAATATAACGGTCTAAAAATTTCATTAAAGTTTTTGTCCTAAAACTTTTACCATCTCATTTTTCCAATCGTAAAAATCGCCAGAAATTATTTTTTCGCGGGCTTCGTTTACCAACCAAATATAAAAATGCAGGTTATGCAATGTGGCAATCTGCGACCCTAAGATCTCTTTGGAATGTATCAAATGCCTCAAATACGCTTTGGAATAATTCAAATCAGAAAATAAATCACTATCCGCATCTACTGGCGAAAAATCGTTTTTCCACTTCTCGTTTTTTATGTTGATAACCCCATGGCGAGTAAAAAGCATTCCGTTTCTTGCATTTCTGGTCGGCATTACACAATCAAACATGTCAATGCCTAAAGCTATGTTCTCCAATAAATTTATTGGAGTGCCTACACCCATCAAATAACGTGGCTTTTCAACTGGCAGTACGTTACAAACCACTTCGGTCATGGCGTACATTTCTTCCGCTGGCTCGCCAACAGAAAGTCCTCCAATTGCGTTTCCTTCTCTGATTTGCGATGCTATAAATTCAGCAGACTTTACTCTTAAATCTTTATAAACAGAACCCTGTACAATAGGGAAAAATGTTTGTGAGTAGCCATAATGTCCTTCGGTTTCATCAAATCTTGTAATACAACGCTTCAACCAGCGATGCGTCATGTCAATGGAACGTCTGGCATAATGATAATCGCAAGGGTAGGGTGTACACTCATCAAACGCCATAATAATGTCGGCACCAATTACTCGTTGGGTATCCATCACATTTTCTGGGGTAAACAGATGTTTTGATCCGTCAATGTGCGATCTAAAAGTTACACCTTCTTCTTTAATTT
>JBBSTQ010000040.1:0-14646 GCA_038235745.1 Sphingobacteriales bacterium | reverse complement strand
TTTACGAAGCTGATTTTAGAGCGTTGCTAGAACGCACTGTTAAAAAGTTGCCAAACGTGAAATTAGTTATTGGAGAGCCATTTGCGCTAAAAGATGTTAAAGCTGTTGATAATTCCTGGCATCCAGAGTTTGACGAATACCGAAAAGCATCAAAAAAAATCGCCAAAGAATTTGATGCGGTGTTTGTACCGTACCAAGCAGTCTTTGATGAAGCATTAAAAAGCGCACCAGGTGGCTATTGGACAGTTGATGGCGTTCATCCAAGTTTGGCAGGTGCTAAACTGATGGCTGAAACTTGGCTGAAAGCAACAAAACTAGGCTAATGTTAATTAACACTTAATACAAAACGATGATAGAAAATTTAGATTTTAAAGAGATTCTTTCGGTCTCAATGATTTTATTCGCCATCATCGATATTTTGGGTTCCATCCCTCTCATCATTGATTTACGACGCAAAGCAGGCGGACATATTCAGTCAGAGAAAGCCAGTTTAGTTTCTTTGGTTTTAATGTTGCTTTTCTTGTTTTTGGGTGAGGGCTTACTACAAATTATCGGGCTGGACCTTTCTTCTTTTGCCATTGCTGGTTCAATCGTCATTTTTATAATTGCTATGGAAATGGTATTGGGTATCAACTTTTTTAAGGAGGAAATTCCCGAAGCGGTTTCAATTGTACCACTTGCTTTCCCTGTAATTGCGGGCGCCGGAACCATGACTACGCTTTTATCGCTCAAAGCAGAATATGCCACACTAAATATTGTCATTGGTATTTTTGTGAATATGCTTTTTGTGTACGCGGTACTTAAAAACTCATTGAGAATTGAGAAACTGTTTGGCCCAACTGGCTTGCACATCCTCAGAAAAGCGTTCGGGATTATCTTGCTAGCTATTGCAATTAAAATGTTCCGGAATAATACGGGGCTTTAGGCTCGCATAAAGGGTTTTTAGTGTGAATTTCGTATTTTCGGTAAGCATTCGATACTTAATTAACCTTACAAAACTGTTGCTTTGGTTAGTTTAATGATCCAGAATTCTAAATTATCAGAAAATTTTTCAATATTTATCATTTGTTACGTTTTGTAGCTCATTGTTTTTGCTTTAATTTAATTTTCATCCATTTCGTGATAAACCTTTCTTCCAAACTGCCACTCATCCAAAATTCTATATTTTCAAAAATGACTGCTTTAGCAATTAAGCATCAAGCAATCAATTTGTCGCAGGGTTTTCCAGATTATGACATTGACCCAGAATTGATAGCGTTGGTTAATCAAGAAATGCAAAAAGGCAACAATCAATATGCACCAATGCCTGGCATTATGAGTTTACGTGAAAGTATTTCTAAAAAAATCGAAACCTCGCACCAGTCGTACTATTCGCCAGAAACAGAAATCACAATCACTGCTGGTGGCACACAAGCAATATTTACAGCAATAGCAACGATTATAAAGCCTAATGACGAAGCCATTATTTTTGAACCTGCATACGATTGTTACGCACCAACGGTAAAAGCATTTGGTGGTTTGGTTAAACCTTACGAAATGGAACCTCCCTTTTATGATATTGATTGGGATATGGTAAAACGATTGGTAACAGCGAACACAAAGCTTATTATTCTAAACTCTCCGCAAAACCCTTGCGGGCGCATTTTAAAAGAGGAGGACATCAAACAACTTAAAATAATCACACAAAACACTGATATATTGATTATTAGCGATGAGGTTTATGAACACATTATTTATGATGGACAACAACACCTTAGCTTATCGCGATTTCCCGAACTAAAAGAGCGTACTTTTATTACTGCCAGTTTCGGCAAACTGTTCCATTGTACTGGCTGGAAGGTGGGTTATTGCTTGGCGCCAGAAATGTTGATGAAAGAATTTAGAAAGCTCCATCAGTTTATGGTTTTTAGTGTGAACACGCCAATTCAGCATGCTTTTAACACTTATCTAAATAGCAAACATTCTTATTTAGAGCTTGCTGATTTTTTCCAAAAGAAACGTGATTTATTTCGGTCACTTTTAGAGCCATCCAAATTTACGCTACTAAGATGCGAAGGTTCCTATTTTCAAAATGTGAGCTACGAAAATATATCCGATGAAAAAGACGTTGATATTGCGATGCGTTTGATTAAGGAGCATAATGTTGCATGTATTCCTAATTCCAGTTTTTACGCTAAGAAGAACGATTACAAAACGCTTAGGTTCTGTTTTGCAAAAAAAGACGAAACATTAGAAAAAGCAGCAGCATTACTAAATAAAATTTAAACCGATAGTTTTAGGCTATCTAAATAAAAATCAGATGAATGCTTTAAAAGTTACCCTACTCCAGGCCTATTTATTTTGGGAAAATATTGATAAGAATTTGCAAAGTATAGGTCTAAAACTTTCAGCAATTCGCGAAAAAACGGATATCATTATTTTACCAGAAATGTTTACGACTGGTTTTACCGTGAATGCTGAAAAATTGGCAGAAGAAATGGGTGGTAAAACGATGAAGTGGATGCAGGAAAAAGCTAATCGTTACGATGCTGTAATTGTAGGAACTTTAATCATTAAAGAAAACGGCAATTATTACAATCGGTTAATTTGGATGAATCCGAATGGAACTTATCAGCAATACGATAAAAAACATTTGTTTGGAATGGCCAAAGAGAACGAAGTTTACACCGCTGGCCACGAAAAACTGATTGTTGATTTTAAGGGCTGGAAAATAATGCCAGTTATCTGTTACGATTTGCGTTTCCCTGTTTGGTTAAGAAATCATGGCGAACTTTACGATTTGCTATTGGTGGTTGCCAGTTGGCCCGAAAAACGAGCTGATCATTGGAACACACTAATTCCGGCAAGGGCGATAGAAAACCAGAGCTACATTATTGCGCTAAACCGAGTTGGCCATGATGGAAACGAGATTTACTACTGCGGAGACACTACTTGTTTAACCCCCAACGGAAAGGTAGTTTATTACAAACGTGACGAGGAAGATCTTTACACATTTACTATAAATAAAGATGAAGTAGAAAAGGCTCGGGAAGAAATGCCATTTTTAAAAGATGCCGATGATTTTAAGTTGCTCTAATCAAAATAAGTAGCGGGAAACATGACTATGGCGGTAAAAAACACCTGTTTGTTAAATATTGTTAAAACTGTAATAAACACTTTAAAACCATGTTATCTACAAAACAAAAATTATATTTGTTGTAACCCTTTTCCGTCCGATTTTGGAGTTGTTTTAAATCCAAACGGCAACTAATGATTTTATATGTTCAGAGAAATTCACACAAAAGCAATTAGATACCCTCTTATTTTTATCTATTTTTTAATCATTTTTCTGTGTGCTTTAGAGCTTAATTTTTTAGGATTGTTTGGCTATTCCCCTGTTAAAAAAGATATTAAATTCCCTTCGCTAAACATTTCATCAGAAGTTTACACTGCCGATAGCGTTTTAATTGGCAAATATTATACTGAAAACAGGACACCGGTTGATTTTAAAGAAATCAACAAAAATTTGGTCAATGCATTGGTAGCGACAGAAGATGTTAGGTTTTTCAACCACAACGGAGTAGATTTCCTCTCGGTATTTTCTGGCGTTATATCAACAGCAACTGGTGATAAACGTGGCGGAAGCACCATTACACAACAACTAGCTAAAAACCTTTATCGCACAAGGCTCAATAAATCACAAGGTTTAATCAGTAAAATACCTGTGGTTCGCACCTTGGTTTCAAAAATGAAAGAATGGTTAACTGCTTATAAATTAGAGGCTAATTATACTAAAGAAGATATCATTACCATGTATTTGAACACGGTTCCGTTCGGTAACAACTCCTATGGCATCAACACGGCTTCAAAACATTACTTCAACAAAACCGTAACAAATATTAACCTCCAAGAATCTGCTACTTTAGTTGGGATGTTAAAAGCTACTTCCACCTACAACCCCATCAAAAATCCAGAGAATTCGCAAAAGCGACGCAATGTGGTGCTTTCGCAGATGCAAAAGTATAAGTTCATCACCGAGGAACAGTATAAGACAACCTCTTCCCTACCTATCGTTCTCGATTTAGGCAAAGACACTGGAAAAAACGAGGGCGATTCTTATTTAAGAACTGCAGTGGCAAAATGGCTTGACAAGTGGTGCAAAGACAATGACTATAACCTTTATGAGGATGGTTTAAAAATTTACACCACCATTGATTCTAAACTGCAAAAATATGCTGAAGAGGCGATGCATGAACATATGAAAACCTTGCAAAAAAGATTTTACAACGTTTGGGGAGACAAAGAGCCGTGGCGAGATTCGGAAGGGAACGTAATAGAAGATTTTATACAGAAAAACTTGGACAGACTGCCTTGGTACAAAGGTGTTGCCCGCCATTTTGAAGGCAATCCAGATTCTTTACAGGCGTTTTTGAATCAAAAGAAAAAGATGACCGTATTTTCTTGGGACGGAGACAAAGATGTTGAGTTTTCTACCATTGACTCCATACAGTATTATGCTAAAATTTTGAATACTGGCATGATGACTTTAGATCCGTTTACCGGAAAAATAAAAGTTTGGGTGGGTGGTGTAGACCACACTTATTTCAAATATGACCATGTAAATCAGTCGAAAAGACAAGCTGGTTCTACATTTAAGCCATTTGCTTATTTGGCTGCTATTGAAAGCGGAATAGATCCTTGTGATAGATTTACGGATAAACCGGTAAGTATCAGCTATAAAGTGGGTAGTACAACGCAGGTTTGGGAACCTAAAAATGCCGATTGGAATTTTAGCTACCGCGAAATGTCGTTGCGTTGGGCCATGGCTAAATCCGTGAACTCAATTACTGCCCAAATCACTGAAAAAGTAGGCTGGGATAAAGTTGTGGAATATGCTCACAAATGTGGTATCGAAAGTAAGCTTCAATCCGTACCGTCTGTAAGTTTAGGGCCAAATGATGTTTCAGTATTTGAAATGGTTAGGGCTTACGGTACGTTTTTAAATCAGGGCAAAAAGGTTGACCCAATTTTGGTGGAAAGAATTACCGATCAAGATGGCAATGTGATTGAAGATTTTAAGGCAAAACAAACCGAGGTTTTAAGTAAAGAAATTGCTTGGCTAATGTTATACATGTTCAGAGGAGGAATGGAAGAACCGGGTGGTACCTCTCAAGCCTTATGGGAATGGGATTTGTGGAAAAAAAACAATCAAATTGGTGGAAAAACCGGTACATCGTCAGATTATGTTGACGGCTGGTATATGGGCATCACAAAGGATCTAGTAACTGGAGTTTGGGTTGGTGCCGATGACCGTAGTGTGCATTTCAACAGTTCGGAAACCGGGGAAGGGTCTAGAACTGCCTTACCTATTTTCGCAAAGTTTATGGAGAAAGTCTATAAAGACCCTAGTACAGGCATCACACAAGGGCCGTTTCCAAAACCCGAGGTTGAAATAACCCGTAAGTATAATTGTGCGTCTCCACGGGTAGTGATTGACACCAACAGAAGCGACACTACAATGGTTGATTCTTTAAATTTGCTCAACTCCGATTTAGAATCTGAAGTTGTAGAACCGCAATCCGACATTAAACCGGCAACAGATGGTTCAACCGATAAAAATAATGAAAACAAAAAAGACAAAAAATCTGCTACGGAAGTCTTAAAAAACAACAAGCAAAAACCTGTTGAGGAAGAAGAACTTTCCAAAAAAGAATTGCGAAGGTTGGAGCGAGAGAAAGAAAATTGAAAAAACTGATTTTAATATTCCAACAAGCAATCTGAATAACTGATTGATAAAGATGCAAATATGAAATTATCTACTGATAAAGTATCCAAAGTAATAATTCCGGTCATTATGTTGATGATGCTGACCTGCCTCACTTATTCTGCTAAAGCACAATATTTTGGGCAAAATAAGGTACGGTATAAAAACTTGGATTTTAAAGTTTTTGAAACGCCACACTTTGAACTATACTATTACACCAAAAATGATAGTTTAGTAAAAGCGTTTGCAAAAGAAAGCGAAGCATGGTACTCTATGCATCAGCAAATTTTTAAAGATACTTTTAACAGAAAAAACCCTATCATTTTATATGGAAACTCCCCCGAGTTTCAACAAACAACTGCGCTAAGTGGCGAAATTGGTGTAGGAACGGGCGGTGTTACGGAGAGCTTAAAAAATAGGGTTATCATGCCGTTTCAAGAGATTAACGGCCAAACCCGCCATGTTTTAGGGCATGAGTTGGTACATGCTTTTCAATATCATTCTTTAATGGAAGGCGATTCGACCCAGCTTGAAAATATTGCGAATTTGCCTTTGTGGATGGTTGAAGGTATGGCAGAATACTTATCGTTAGGGAAGGTAGATGCCAACACAGCAATGTGGATGCGTGACGCCGTTTTAAGCAAAGACATTCCGACTTTAGAGGATCTTACCACCAGTGGCAGATACTTTCCATATCGCTATGGGCAAGCTTTTTGGTCATTTATCGGTTCAACTTACGGTGACGAGGTTATATTTCCGTTTTTTAAAGCTACTGCAAAATACGGTTACCGCTTAGCTATCAGAAGAATGTTTGGCTATGATGAGAAAACCCTTTCTACACTTTGGAAGAGTGCTCTAGAGAACAGTTACCAACCACTATTTAAGGAAGGAATGGATGCTCCTGTGGGCGTTGCCGTTGCTGACACTGTATCAGCAGGTTCAATGAATGTAGCACCAGCAATTAGTCCAGATGGTAAGTACCTAGTGTATTTATCAGAAAAAGATATCTTTTCAATAGATCTTTATTTAGCAGATGCAGCTACAGGAAAAGTAATTCGGAAGCTTACCTCTAAAATAACGAATAGCCATATTGATGAATTCAATTTTATTGAGTCTGCGGGTGCTTGGTCGCCCGATAGCAAAAAGTTTGCGTTTAGTGTTTTTAGTAGAGGAAGAAACAACTTAATTATTGTTGATGTTAAAAACGGAAAAACTTTGTTAGACCAAAGCATGGACGAAGTTGAGCAATTTGGAAACTTAACATGGTCGCCAGATGGTGTAAATATTGCTTTTTCTGGGCTGAAAGATGGGCAAAGTGATATTTTCAATTACAACTTGGAAACTAAGGAAGTCAATCATTTAACTAATGATCGTTTTACAGATTATCAGCCCTCATTTTCAAAGGATGGAAGAAAAATCGTTTTTTCTACAGACCGTGTAAGTGCATCCTCAGTTGATATTAAATCAAGCGTTCCAATGGGGATGGCCATCTTAAGCATCGATAGCAAAAAGATAACGAATATAGATGTGTTTCCAGGGGCCAATAATTTTAATCCGCTTTTTGCTGATGGGGATAGGTACCTCTATTTTTTATCAAACCGAGATGGTTTCAGGAACCTTTATCGCTACGACATAGTAGCCCGAAGGACGGAGCAACTTACCAACTATTTTACAGGAATCAGTGGTATTACCGAGAACTCACCAGCTTTAAGCATTTCAGACAATAGTGATGTTGTATATTCCTACTATCGCTCGCAAAAATATACGCTCTACAATGCTAACCTGTCTGATTTTGCGCCGAGAATTGTAAGCAATAACGATGTTGATCTTACTGCTGCTACTTTGCCACCATTTACTTCAACTGGTGTTGATATTGTAAATAAAAACTTGGAAAACTTTTTCGCTTACGATGATTTGCCAAAAGATTCCGTAAAAACAATTCCTTTTAAGCCGCAGTTTAAGTTGGATTATATTGCAAATAACGGTGCGGGAGTTTCCACTAGTAGATTTGGAACCGGTTTGGCTGGTGGTGTTCAGGCAATTTTTAGCGATATTTTAAGTCGTAACCAAATTTTTGCAGCTGCTTCTGTTAATGGAGAAATTTATGATGCGGGTGCACAGATTGCTTATATTAACCAACAAAGCCGTTGGAATTGGGGCGGTGCAGTTTCGCATATCCCATACCAATTTGGTACGCTTGGATTTAATCAGAGTACAACTTCACCCAACGGGCAAGCCGACGTATTTGAGGAATACATCGATATCATTAGGGTTTTTGAGGAATCGGCGCAAGCGTTTACATCTTTCCCTTTCAACAAAATCACTCGAGCAGAATTTGGTACTGGAGTTTCTCATTATTCTTACAGGGTTGATCGGCTTAGTACCTATTACAATAAAAACCCATTCTTTCCCATTGATCAAGAAAGAAGAAAGATCTCTCTCGATGAGGCTAATGATCCAAGTAACAACACAAACAGTGTGTTTGGTAACTTTCGATTAGAGCCTTATACTATTTTTCAAGTGAATACAGCTTTAGTTGGCGACAATTCGTTTTCTGGTGTTGCCTCTCCGCTTAGTGGCTATCGTTATAGAATTGGCATCGAACAGTATTTTGGAACCTTTACCTACACTGCCCCAACTATTGATTTGAGGCGGTATTTGAGAACTAAACCAATTACTTTTGCAGGCAGAATTTATGGATATGGACGTTTGGGCGACACCAACAATCAACTTAATCCCATCTTTTTAGGTTTTCCATTTTTGATAAGGGGCTATGAGGCAAATAGTTTTTACAGTAATGATGGAGGAATTTCTGAGTCGCCAAACGGTTTTACCATTGACCAGTTAATTGGTAATAGGATTGCCGTTGCCAACTTTGAAGTACGATTACCATTTACAGGGCCAGAAAAACTTTCTGTAATCCCATCAAAGTTTTTGTTTTCTGAGCTTAATTTATTCTTTGACGCGGGTTTAGCTTGGGATAAGGGGCAAACTATAGATTTTGGTTCAAAAGCACCTCCACAAATTGGTATGCAAGGAACGGTGCCAGTTTATAATACTTCTGTGCGAGTACCCGTTTACAGTGCTGGCATATCTGCAAGGGTAAACATATTTGGCTATTTTGTGTTAGAACCTTATCTGGCGTTTCCATTTAACAGAAAGGATATTGATAAACCAGTATTTGGTTTAGCGTTTGCACCGGGTTGGTAACCCAAAAATCCAGTATATTATTAATTGCGTAAATAAATACAAAAAAACATTATGAAAAGTTTAAAATATATAGCAATGTGCGCTCTCGCACTAAGTACCCTGAGTTCATGTGGCCAAGCAAAAAAAAATGCGACTAAGAACATGAGCGCATTAGAAGAAAAGAAAGGCAAGTTTCCGATTGAAAAATCAGAATCTGAATGGAGAACTTTACTAGGTCCGCAAGCTTTTGAGATTATGGTTAAAGAAGGCACCGAGCCGGCTTTCAAAAACGCCTACTATAACAATCATAAAAAAGGAATCTATGTGAGCGCAGCAACCGGCGAACCTTTGTTTAGTTCTGAGGATAAGTTTGATTCTGGCACAGGATGGCCAAGTTTCACAAAGCCAATCAATGAAAAAGCGGTGATTTGGACAAAAGACACTTCTTACGGAATGACAAGAGACGAAGTGATTGAATCTAAAACAGGATTGCATTTAGGTCATGTTTTTAACGATGGCCCCGGTCCTACAGGTTTAAGATATTGTGTTAACTCAGCTGCAATGAAGTTTGTTCCTGCGGAGTAACAGTTGACCGATTGTGTTGGTAAGTGAAATTTGATTGCGGGGATTATCTTTAGTTTAAAGAACTTAATTTTCCGTTAACGTTCTATAAAGTTCGCCAGTTTCGATGTAGATTTTTACATCAAAACTGGCAATTTTTTTATTCCCTAAACCACTCATAGAATTTAATTTTAGAATCGTAAAATTAAATTCTAAAATAAGTGCCTTTTTAAGTACTTCTATAATTTACAATACATTTGTATTAAAAAAATGAGAGTTGTCAACTATACCGATTTAAGGCTCAATCTGAAAAAATGGATGGATTTAGTGGCTGATAATTTAGAAGAATTAATTATCAAAAGGAAAAACTTTAAAGACTTGGTTTTAATCCCATTAGAAGAATACAACTCATTAAAAGAAGCAAGCTATTTACTCTCCGGAAAAAACAGGGAAGTATTGACACAATCTCTCAAAGAAGCAAAAGCTTGACAAACATCCCAACACAACTTAATTGAAGAGTGAATAAAACTTGAACTAAAACAGCCTTGGAAGATTATATACATTGGCAAGAAACCGACAAGAAAAAACTTAAAAGAATTAACGATTTCGTAAAAGCTGAATTCAGAGATCCTTTGAAGGAATTGGGAATCCTGAACCCTTAAAACATGATCTTCAAGGTTATTGGTTGAGAAGGATTGATGGCAAACACAGATTGGTGTACTCGTATGAAAACAATCTATTACCAATTCTTACTTGTCGTTATCATTATTGATAAAAAACTCAAAGTTCGTTACTAAATTCTATTACCTACGTATTCATCAAAAAGATTGTCTGAGCTCACGATGCGGAAACCTTCAGAAATAGCTTGCGCAATAATTAGTCTGTCAAACGGGTCTTTATGATGAGGTTCAAGTTCTTGTGCTTTGTATACATGTTTGTCGAAGGCAAAAGTTTTATCTTTTCTAGAGTTGCTGAAATCATTATTAAACATAATCTTTAATCGTTTTAAAACAAAAAGCTAAAACCGACGCAAGTTAATAAATACCCATTTTTTGAACCTGCAATTTCGTCATCAAACTTCGAGATTACCAAGACAAAAAGTCACTGCTTCACAACCATTTAGGCCATCCGTCGCTTTTCATAATTAAATCATCGTTTGGTTATGTTTTTGTTGCCTACTCTACTGAAGAACAAACATTATGAACTTTAATAATTTTACCATAAAAGCACAGGAAGCTGTTCAAAAAGCTTCTGAGATTACTCAGGGTTTTCAGCAACAAGCGATTGAACCAGCACATATTTTAAAGGGTTTATTATCTGTTGATGAAAATGTTGTTGGCTAC
Source organism: Sphingobacteriales bacterium (assembly GCA_038235745.1). Classification (GTDB taxonomy): domain Bacteria; phylum Bacteroidota; class Bacteroidia; order Sphingobacteriales; family Sphingobacteriaceae; genus Pseudopedobacter. The sequence goes on along the minus strand of JBBSTQ010000040.1, from coordinate 3,810 downwards.
CTTCTTAAAAAGCTGAATGTCAACATTAACCGTTTAAACACATCACTTGACGAGCAAATTAAAACTTATCCAAAGGTTAGCGGTACAGAGGTTTACCTTTCTTCGTCAGCGAACTCTGTTTTACAAAAAGCACAGAGCTATTTAAAAGAATTTAAAGATGAGTTTGTATCTGTAGAGCATTTGCTTTTAGGGATTTTTGCGACAGGCGATAAAACTTCTTCGCTATTAAAGGATCAAGGCGTTACCGAAAAAGACTTGAAGAAAGCAATTAAAGATTTACGTGGCGATGCAAAAGTGACCGACCAAAATGCCGAGGCAACTTACCAAGCATTGAATAAATACGCTCGTAATTTAAACGAATATGCAGAATCTGGCAAGTTGGATCCGGTGATTGGTCGTGACGAAGAAATTAGAAGGGTCATTCAAATTTTATCCCGAAGAACCAAAAACAACCCTATTTTAATTGGTGAACCCGGTGTTGGTAAAACTGCCATTGCAGAAGGAATTGCTTTTAGAATCATCAAAGGCGATGTGCCTGAAAATTTAAAATCAAAGACCGTTTATTCTTTGGATATGGGTGCTTTAATTGCTGGCGCAAAATATAAAGGCGAGTTTGAAGAGCGTTTAAAAGCAGTGGTAAAAGAAGTTGGCAATAGTGATGGAGACATCATTTTGTTTATTGATGAAATTCACACCTTGGTAGGTGCAGGCGGTGGCGAAGGTGCGATGGACGCAGCAAATATTTTGAAGCCAGCTTTGGCTCGTGGCGAGTTAAGGGCAATTGGCGCAACCACGCTAAACGAATATCAAAAATACTTAGAGAAGGACAAAGCTTTGGAGCGTAGGTTCCAGAAAGTGATGGTGGAAGAGCCAAATACCGCAGATGCCATTTCGATTTTACGTGGTTTAAAAGAGCGTTACGAAACCCACCATAAAGTGCGGATAAAAGACGAAGCCATTATTGCTGCGGTTGAGCTTTCTCAACGCTACATTTCTGATAGATTCTTGCCAGATAAAGCCATCGATTTAATGGACGAAGCAGCTTCCAAGCTTCGTATGGAAATGGACTCTGTACCAGAAGCGGTGGATGAGCTCGACCGGAAAATTATGCAGTTGGAGATTGAGCGTGAGGCGATTAAACGTGAAAAAGATGAACGTAAAGTAGGAGATTTATCCAAAGAGATTGCTAATTTAACATCAGAACGTGATGAACTTAAAGCCAAATGGCAAGGCGAAAAAGATTTGGTGGATGGTTTGAATGCTAAAATTGAGAAAATTGAGAATTTAAAATTAGAAGCCGAACAAGCTGAACGAGCGGGAGATTACGGAAAAGTAGCAGAGATCAGATACGGAAGAATAAAAGATACTCAGGAAGATGTTGACAAGCTTAAAGCGGAACTAGAAAGTAAAACTACCGACAGTAGGATGCTGAAAGAGGAAGTAACTTCTGAAGATATTGCTGGTGTTGTTGCCCGTTGGACGGGTATCCCCGTTAATAAATTAGTCGCCAGTGAACGTGAAAAACTGTTGACCTTAGAAGCAGAGCTACACAAAAGAGTTGCTGGTCAGCATGAAGCAATTGAAGCTTTGGCAGATGCCATCCGCCGTTCACGAGCCGGTTTAAGCGATCAGCGTAAGCCTTTAGGTTCTTTCATTTTCTTGGGAACTACCGGCGTTGGTAAAACTGAGCTGGCAAAAGCCTTGGCCGAGTTTTTATTCAACGATGAACACAACATGGTGAGGATTGATATGAGCGAATACCAAGAACGCCATGCGGTGAGTAGACTGATTGGTGCGCCTCCAGGATATGTGGGTTATGATGAAGGCGGACAGTTGACAGAAGCTGTTCGTAGGAAACCTTACTCCGTAATTTTGCTGGATGAGATTGAGAAAGCGCATCCTGATGTATTCAATATTTTATTGCAGGTTTTGGATGATGGACGTTTGACCGACAACAAAGGGCGAGTGGTTAATTTTAAGAACACAATCATCATTATGACTTCCAACATTGGTTCGCACCTAATTCAGGAAAACTTTAGCCTTTTGGTAGACGACAACAGAGACGAAGTAATTGCAAAAACTAAGAACGAGGTTTTTGAATTATTGAAGAAAACCATCCGTCCAGAGTTTTTAAACCGTATTGACGAAGTGATTATGTTTACTCCGTTAAACCGAGATGAAATAAGGGACATTGTTAACCTGCAATTTGCGGACTTGCAAAAATCACTTACCGAATTAGGGATTACTATGGAAGCATCAGAAGAAGCGCTAGATTGGCTGGCCGAGTTGGGTTACGATCCGCAGTTTGGAGCTCGTCCGTTAAAAAGAGTGGTACAAAAACGGATTTTAAACGAGCTTTCTAAACAGATTTTAGAAGGAACAGTGGATCGTGATAGTAAAATAAAGCTAGATGTGTTTGATAAGAACTTTGTTTTTATGAATGCGGGGTAATATATTTTGGGTCAAAAGCCATTCAAAATAAATTGAATGGCTTTTTTTTCTGTCTTTAAAGAGTAAACCAAAAAGTAGAACCTTTGCCCAATTCAGTATCTACTCCTATTTCGCCTCCGTGGTGTTTAATAATTTCTGACGAGATATATAGTCCTAAACCAATTCCAGAGAAGTTTTGAGAAGTACTCTCTACTCTGTGGAATCTTTCAAAAACTTCTCCTTTCTGATCTTTCGGTATACCAATTCCGTGATCCATTACACAAACTTTTACTTTCTCATTTCCTGCTTTTTCAACTATTACATCTATCCTATTTGCATCTGGAGAGTATTTTATAGCATTAGTAATCAAATTACATAATACTTGATCTAACCGGTGTCTGTCAGCATTAACCATCAAATCGGCATCGCAAACAATGTTTATTTGGTGTTTACTTTCTTCTAATTTACATTCTTCAATATTTTCATTTAAAAGGTCTAGTAAATTAAAATCAGTTCTTTTTAATACAATTTTGCCGGCTTGTATCTTAGTTACATCCAACAAATCATTGATAATATTTGTTAGTTTTCCGGTTTGCCTAACAGCCTTATCAATTAACATTTTTGGTGTTTCGGCGTCTTCGTTAACACTAATCAATCTTTGCAAAAGCTGTAAAGACGATTTTAAAGTAGTAATGGGTGTTTTGAGTTCATGACTGGCAATGCTCATAAACTCATCCTTTTTATTCATTAAATTTTTTGTTGCTTCTTGCCTAATCACTAAAAGTCGGGTCTCCTCTTCCGCTTTTTTTCTTTCTTCAATCTCAACTTCTAATTCATCTTGTGTTCGTAAACCAAATACTATCGGTAATAGTTTAAACAAGCTAAATACAGTAATCACAGAAACAACGGCGGTAAAGAGTCTTAACAAAGCACTTAGCCTATATGCTGGCCACCAAAAAATTATGGCGTCTATAAAATGAGTTAATCCACAAAAAAGAATAAAGGCAATAAACAACCAAAATATATTTAAAAACGGAATATCTTTTCTTTTTTTTAAGATGATAAAAAGCAAAATAGGTATGGCAAAATAAGCTAACCAAATGGTTAAATCAGAAATAATATATAGCCAACCATGAAAATCAGACCACGTTCCGCAATGCCAACGAGCAGGCCAGTCGTTTGTATTAAATATATTTGAAAAAAAACTTTGAAACTGAAATCCAATATCGCTAGAAGCAGATGTTGAATGAATTTGATGAGCCTTGCAATTAACGCAAGCTAAAGAATCATCTGTTAGTTGATTACTTGAATAAATACTTAACATATTAAGCGTAATTAAATTTTGTGCAATTATATGGTTTTATACCAAAATAAATATCT
>JBBSTQ010000039.1:0-14741 GCA_038235745.1 Sphingobacteriales bacterium | reverse complement strand
CTTTAAGGCGAGTCTGGGATTTAAAGACGCTCGTTTAGCAAGCAAAATGGCTTTGGACGCAGAAATGCCTGCTCCGCTATTAAATTTAGTTTATAATCGGTTGCTGAGCGCTGTTGCAACCGGAAAAGGAAATGGCGACTGGGTAGAAGGCATCTCAGGCGGTGTAAGTAATGACGCGGGGATTTAGTTAATGCTGATCTATACAGGTTTGGGGTTGGCGCTGGTAGCGTTTCTGGTTCTAAGTTTTTTGAATAAAGCGGTGTTTGGCGCACAGCCTTCAGCAGACGAATTTAAAGGTTTACCAAACTATAAAAATGGCAGTTTTCATAACCGCTTGCCTACGCCGATGATGACAGAGGACGGTAGTTACTGGAAGATCATCCGATTGATGCTGAACCAGCCTAAAACCGTTAATCCTTCCAACACAATACCCGTCGTTAAAACAAATTTGATGGCTTTAGATCTTTCAAAAAACTCCATTATATGGTTTGGGCATTCCTCCTATCTTTTGGTTGTTAGTGGGAAACGCATTTTGGTTGATCCTGTTTTTTATAATGCATCGCCAGTTGGTTTTTTCGGGAAACCCTATAAAATGAGCTATAATTATTCGTCAGCCGATTTCCCGGAAATTGATGTTTTAATCATCACTCACGACCATTACGATCATCTGGATTATAAAGCAGTTTCCGAATTAAAGCCCAAAGTGCAAACGGTAGTGACTTCTAAAGGAGTTGATGGACATTTAAAGTTATGGGGGTTCGATTCTGAAAAAATAATTACGCTAAATTGGAATGATAAAACGGTAGTAGAAGATTTACAATTTACCTGCTTACCAGCAAGGCACTTCTCTGGCAGAAAATTCAAAAGAGAAGAAACGCTCTGGAGTTCGTTTGTACTAAAAACGCCAACGTTTAACATTTACATTGGAGGCGATTCCGGCTACGACACACACTTTACAGAGATCGGCGATAAGTATGGTCCATTTGATTTAGCGATCTTAGAATGCGGACAGTACGGTAAATACTGGCCATTAATTCACATGTTGCCCGAAGAAACTTTGCAAGCAAGCAAAGATTTAAAAGCATCAGCACTGTTACCAGTTCACTGGGGAAAATTTACCCTAGCAAATCATCCTTGGACAGAACCTGTGGAAAAATTGATGAACGCAAATGCTGATGAACATCAGAATATACTGACGCCTCAAATTGGACAGGTTTTGGAGTTGGGTTTGGCGAATTTGACGAACAAATGGTGGCGAGATTAACCTCTAGCTCTCCTCCCGCATGGCAATCTTGCGAGGGAGATGCTTCCTGTCGTCAGCAAGGACGGAATGGAAACAGAAAACGGTCTTCATATTGAGAGCAACGACACATCTCACAAACAGGTGTTAAAATAGAATGGCAACACCTAGCTTGTTAGACGCTTCCTAACGTCAGCATGACGAAACGAAGAACTCGCCACACGGTTCAAGCTATAGAAAACACAAAAAATAAAATAAAATCCCATAAAAAAAGCCTTGATTTTATCAATCAAGGCTTCTTATGTTTTATGAGCTAAAAATTACTCAGTAGCATCGTCAGCTTTTTTAGCTGTTTTCTTTACCGGTTCTTTTTCTTCAACTGCTTCCTCAGCTTTTTTTGCTGGGGCTTTTTTCTCATTTGCTTCAGCTTTCGCCTCAACAACTGGTTTAGCTTTTGCTTCTTTCTTTGGAGCTTCCTTTTTTACTGCTTCCTTTTTAGCAACTACTTTCTTTGCAACTGGTTTAGCTACTACTTTTTTTGCTGGTTTGTCTTCAGCAACAACTGGTGCAGAAAAATCGAAAGGAATTACAGAAACGTAAGATTTGTTATCTGCTCTTTTTCTAAAAAACACTTTACCGTCAATCAATGCATGTAAAGTATGGTCTTTGCCCATTCCAACATTTTTTTCTGGGTGGTGCTTAGTACCACGTTGACGAACAATAATATTACCTGCAATTGCAGCTTGTCCACCAAAAATCTTGATACCTAAACGTTTGCTATGCGATTCTCTACCGTTATTGGAGCTACCGGCTCCTTTTTTGTGTGCCATTTTTTCTTATATCTAGATAATTCTAAAAGAGAACTATCGAATGTTAAAATTTAAACTGTGATGCTATCGATCTGGATCTTAGTAAAAGATTGACGGTGACCGTTTCTTTTCTTATAACCTTTTCTTCTCTTTTTGTGAAAAACGATAACTTTATCGCCTTTTAAATGAGACACGATTTTAGCAGAAACCTTTGCTCCTTTTACTGCAGGCGTACCTACTGTAAACTTGTCATCGTTAGCTACCAATAAAACATTGTCAAATTCAATACTAGCGCCCTCTTCTCCTTGTAACCTGTGTACAAAAAGATGCTGGTCTTTCGCAACTTTGAATTGCTGCCCTGCTATATTTACTATTGCGTACATTGTGAAATAATTTATGTGATTTTAAATGAGGTGCAAATATAGAAATTATATTTCTTTAAACAAACCTTAAATCCAAATTTAAAAACACTTTTTAGAGCGCTTGAATTAGTATTCTGGTCTCCTTAAAATTGCATCGTAAATCAAAGCCTGTCTAAAGTTAAAATCATGGGCCAACTGATGTGCTTTTGGGTGTGGAAACTTAAACGAATGATTATGAGGTGCGTGGATCTGCCTGTTAGTTACTACTTCTGCAACAGGCAATTCGGGGTTATAGTAATCTGATATTGGCTTCTTCAGGTTTTGGGATTTAGCATCTCTCAGCTCTTTTGCTTTTGCTCTCTCCCTAAAATAATCTTGTCGGTTGGTCTCTAAAACCGGCACAGGTGTAAATTCTTCTGCTACAGTTTGATCATAAGCAGTTTCATAAGATGGCGTAACTACAGGCTGATAAACAGATTTTCGCTTCCGCTCTAAAGCCTCGGCTCGCATTTTAGCTTGTGCAATAGCCTCCGCATCCTGTCCTCTGGCTTTCGCCTTATCCATCTCCTTTTTAAAGTTTTTGTAAACATTGTAAAGAAACGTAATGATGATGATCCCTATGATTAGTCCTTGCATGTGCTTATTTATTCGTTCCGAATCAAATATAATAGATTAATGCTGAAAACGCTGATATTAATTGATGCTTTGCTTTAAAACAATTTTTACAATGACTAAGTTTGTAGTAAATGAGTATCGAAAAAACAACTATTCAAAATCTACGTCAGGATTACCGTTCCGCCTCTCTTAACGAAGACGATGTGGAAAAAGATCCATATTTACAGTTCGAGAAGTGGTTTAAGGAAGCCATGGCAGCCGAAGTTTACGAGCCAAACGCAATGACGTTGGCGACCTCCACTCCTAACGGGATTCCGTCCGCTCGTATTGTTCTGTTGAAGGAGTTCGATAACGAAGGATTTGTTTTTTACACCAACTACAAAAGTAAAAAAGGAGTTGAAATTGCCGAAAGTCCTTACGCAGCATTGGTGTTTTTTTGGGCCGATTTGGAACGTCAAGTGCGGATTGAGGGTGTGGTAGAACGAGTGAGCGAGGAAGAATCTGCTGAATATTTCAAAATACGTCCACGAGCTAGCCAACTGGGTGCTTTAACTTCCGCACAAAGCGAAACGATTCCGAATCGTAAAGTTTTAGAAGATAGATTGGAAGCGCTGACCGCAAAATACGTAGATAAGGAAGTTGAAAAACCCGAGCATTGGGGTGGTTACCGTGTTATACCCAACAAAATCGAATTTTGGCAAGGTAGAAGGAGCAGATTGCATGATCGTATTTTGTATATCCAAAATAAAGATCAAAGCTGGAAGTTTGAACGTTTAGCGCCATGATTTTTGACACTGTAAAACAATTACTTGTTGAAAAATTCGGCGAAGAAGTCATCGTTACCGAAGAAGCAAATCAAAAACAGCCCGCATTAGTTATCAAATCAAATTTGATTGCTGAAGTTTGTTTGTTTTTGAGAGACCATCCACAAACTTGGTTCGATTTTTTATCCTGTTTGACCGGAGTCGATTACGGCGTTGAACAACAGAAATTCGGCGTTGTTTATCATTTAGCTTCCATCATCAGAAATCATACACTCGTTTTGAAAGTTGTCGCAGATAATAATCGCGATGAAGAAAACCTACCTACTTTTAAAAGCATAAGCGATGTTTATAAAGCAGCGGAGTGGCATGAGCGTGAAGCGTTTGACATGCTCGGCATTTACTTTGAAAATCACCCCGATTTAAGGAGAATTCTTTTACCTGACGATTGGGACGGTTTTCCTTTGAGAAAAGACTACAAAACCGCAGAAAATTACCATAATATTAAAATTGATTTATAGGCTTTGCAAAATACCTTATCACATAAATATCAGGAAGGCTTAATTAGCTATCAAAACAAAATTAGAGCCGTTACTGCGGAGGAAATGGTCTTGAATTTGGGGCCACAACACCCGAGTACACACGGCGTTTTACGATTGGAGCTGATTACGGATGGCGAAATTGTAAAAGAAGTAATTCCGCATATCGGGTATTTGCACCGCTGTTTTGAAAAGCATGGCGAGGCGCTTAACTACGCTCAAATTATCCCATATACTGATCGTATGGATTATTTAGCATCCATGAACAACAACCACGCTTATGTGATGGGCGTTGAAAAGATGCTGGGTATTGAGAACGATATTCCGAAGCGGGTAGAATATATTCGGGTTTTAGTTTGCGAGTTGAACCGTATTGCATCGCATCTGATTGCCATTGGTACTTACGGGATTGACATTGGTGCTTTCACTCCCTTTTTGTGGTGTTTTAGAGATCGTGAGCATATAATGAACATGCTGGAATGGGCTTCTGGTGCTAGGATGCTTTACAATTATATTTGGGTCGGCGGTTTGTTTTACGATGTTCCCGTTGGTTTTGAAGATAGGTGTAGCGAGTTTGTCGCTTATTTTAAACCTAAGATGCAGGAACTGAATGAGCTTTTAACTGATAACCAAATCTTCATATCTCGTACCGCAAACATTGGTATTTTGCCTTTAGATGTTGCGATTAATTATGGTTGTTCTGGACCCATGTTGCGTGGTTCTGGTTTAAAGTATGATTTACGTCGGGTTGATGAATATTCGGTTTACCCTGAGTTGGATTTTGAAGTTGCTTATGCGAAAGCAGAAGTTGGAAGCATTGGTGACTGTTGGAACCGTTACAAAGTGCGTATTGTCGAGATTGAAGAATCTTTAAAAATTATTGAGCAGTGCGTAGAAAAGCTTAACAAAGAGCACAAGCGCACCAAAGAATTTGATCCCAGAGCGCTTTGTCCTAAAAAAATCGTCCCAAAAGCGCAAGACTTTTATATAAGAGCAGAAAACCCCAAAGGCGAAGTTGGTTTTTATTTTATGGCTGATGGCCGTTCTGACAGACCGTTCCGAATTAAATCCCGCGGACCAAGTTTCTGTAATTTATCTGTACTACCAGAAATCTCTAAAAATGTAATGATTGCCGATTTAGTAGCCATTATTGGCTCGTTAGATATTGTTTTGGGGGAAGTGGATCGTTGATTTAGTAGTAAGTAGTAAGTAGTAAGTAGTAAGTAGTAAGTAGTAAGATAAATCTTCTTTCTTATGAAATGATATTTAGTTCAAAAAGTCGTCCTATTTATTGTGACCAAAAGTGTAGGAACCTTCCTCTCCCATTAGCAAATCATCTTTTATCTTTTGTCTATCGGCGTAGCGGTCTTTGATCCCGAAGTACAGCTATTTTTCCTCTCCCACCAGCAAATCATCTTGCGTCTTTTGTCTTTGAGCGAAGCGGTCTTTTGTCTCGCAGCGTAGCGGTCTTTATTCTAAAAAATAGTATTTTAGCGCCCACAAGAAATAGCTTGCCGATATGATTAAAAGAGAAAAAATAAAAGATATACTTTCATCAACTGAGTTTGATAGAGGAACCACCGTAATGGGCTGGGTTAAAACCTTTAGAAACAATCAGTTTATTGCATTGAACGATGGTTCTTGCATGAGCAACTTGCAAATTGTTGTCGATTTTACAAATACGCCAGACGAAATCTTAAAGAAGATTACAACCGGTGCTGCAATAAGTGCGACAGGGAAATTGGTAGAATCTTCAGGAAAAGGTCAGAATTGTGAGATCAAAGCGAGTTCGATAGAGATTTTAGGCGAAAGCGATGCGGAGAAGTTCCCCTTACAGCCTAAAAAACACAGTTTAGAATTTTTGAGAGAAATTGCGCACTTACGTTTCCGTACGCAAACCTTTAATGCGGTTTTTAAAGTTCGTAATGCATTGTCTTTTGCGGTTCATCAGTTTTTTAACGATAAAGGTTTTGTTTATTTACATACGCCTATTATTACCGCTTCGGATGCTGAGGGTGCTGGAGAGATGTTCAAAGTCACTACCCTCCCATTTGAAAATACACCAAGAACAGAAAACGGCGATGTTGATTACAAAGAAGATTTTTTTGGTAGAGCGGCTAACTTAACCGTATCTGGTCAGCTCGAGGGCGAATTGGGTGCGATGGCTTTGGGAGAGATTTATACTTTTGGACCAACGTTTAGAGCAGAGAACTCGAACACCACTCGTCACCTTGCTGAATTTTGGATGATTGAGCCAGAAGTTGCATTCGCTGATTTGGAAGACAACATGAATTTGGCGGAGGATTTATTGAAGTATGTCATCAAATATGCAATTGATAACTGTGCGGATGAATTGGCTTTCTTGACAAACCGTTTATCAGAAGAAGATAAAAATAAGCCTCAAGCAGAAAGAAGTGAGTTTGATTTGATGACCAAACTGAATTTCTGTTTGGAAAACGATTTTGAACGCTTAACTTATACCGAAGCGATTGAGATTTTGAAACGCTCGAAACCAAATCAGAAAAAGCAATTTAAATATTTAATAGACGAATGGGGTGCCGATTTACAATCGGAACATGAGCGTTATTTAGTAGAGAAGCATTTCAAAAAGCCAGTAATTCTTACGGATTACCCTGCGGATATTAAATCATTCTACATGCGCATGAACGAACCTGACGAGCAAGGCAGAAAAACGGTTAGAGCGATGGATATTTTGTTCCCAGGTATTGGAGAAATGGTTGGTGGTTCTCAACGTGAAGAACGCTTGGATAAACTAACCACTCGTATGGACGAAATGAACATTCCACAAGATGAATTGTATTGGTACTTAGATACCCGTAGATTTGGGACTGCACCACATGCTGGTTTTGGCTTAGGGTTTGAAAGATTGGTTCTTTTCGTTACCGGTATGACGAATATTAGAGACGTAATTCCTTTTCCACGATTCCCTAAAAACGCTGAATTTTAAATTTTTGAGATTTTTTGAAATTATTGAAAGCCTCGGTTGTTTACGCTGGGGCTTTTTTGTTTTGGGCTGATTGGTCGATTAACCACAGAGATCACAAAGGTTTTTCACAGAGATTACAGAGCTGGGTGTTTTTTTTTACCACAGAGTGCGCAGAGATCACAGACTTGAATGCTTTAAATGGAGTGGCAAGATTTAAGCACAGAGGTCGTAGAGTTCAAAGAGCTGGGTTGATTATTTTGCTTACCCAATTATTTAAAAGCATTTTTAATTCTGCTCATAACATCTTGCCAATCCTCAAATCCTGTAAATCGTGATTCAGACATTTTTTTTCAATCACAAAGCGAGCTTAGAATATCGACTTAGGTAATAACCTAAAAAATATCACTAATTATAATCCGCCATACAAGCTCAGTGTCCTCTGTGAACTCTGTGGTTGAAAATCTGCTCCACGCAAATAGAACGCTAACAACCCATCCCGTATTAAAACCCAACACAAAAACCTTAGCATTTCCAAAATCTCAAACCACAACTAAGCATTGAAAAACACAATTCCGTTTTAATTTTTTATTTTAGCGACATAAACTACAACCATGAGCTTGAAAAAAATTTTGATTTTAGATCCCCATCAAATCCAACAGAAAATAAATAGAATTGCTTATCAGATTTTAGAAGATAATCTTGATGAAGAAGAAATTATTCTAACTGGTGTGGTTGCTCGTGGTTACCGTTTAGCGTTGAGGTTAGAAAAAGTCCTCAAAGAGATATCAAAACTTAAGATCACAATTGTTAAGTTGGAACTAAACAAAGACAGTTCTAAGTTAGAATCGGCGATAGACGTACCTATGGAAAATTGCGAAAACAAGGTTATTGTTTTGGTGGATGATGTGTTGAACAGTGGCCGAACGCTGGCTTATGGCTTAGGTGTGTTTTTAAATATTCCACTCAAAAAATTGCGCTCCGTGGTGCTCATTGATAGAAGTCACAAAAACTTCCCTGTAGCGCCAGACTTTGTGGGGTTAGAACTTTCGACTGTTCTAAAAGAACATGTTTCGGTCGTTTTAGATGAAAACAAAAAGGAAGACGGCGTTTATTTGAGTTAGTTTGACAAGGACTTATTGGCAATCTCTTTAATGTTTTGCAGACTGTAGGCTAATCCGTAAAGAAAGTAACACCACCCATCAAAATATATTACGAAAAATTAATCCAAAAAAAAATCCTCGAAGAATGACCTTCGAGGATTTTTTGTATCTATTGACTTTATCTACCAGAACACGGTATATAAAGCTACTAATATTCCGACGATCAACACAGCGCCTACTGTGAAACCAGCAGTTGGTTTAAACATAGTTGCATCAACTTCCAATCCTTTAGGGTTTGGAGAGTCCTTATATTCTAACTTACTGATAAAGAACATACCTATGATAGAAAACAAGAACACAAAGCCCATTCTGTCTAAGAAAGGAATTTCGTAAACTCCATTTACTGGAACCGCAAAACCTGTTGAGTAAAGGAATGAAAGATCCATAAACTCTGGCAAGAACTTCAATATAACAGAAAGGATAAACCCACCGATTGTTGCGAAAAGCGCTGCAGAAGACGTAGTACGTTTCCAGAAGAAACCTAAAATAAACATGGCAAAAATACCTGGAGAAACAAAACCCGTGTATTCTTGAATGAATTTGAAACCACCCTTTTCGATTCCTAAGAATGGAGCGATTAATACAGCTAATAACATGGCAACAACTACCGTTACTTTACCTGTAATTACCAATTGTTTTTCAGAAGCATCCTTGTTAAACACTTTTCTGTAAACATCTAAAGTGAAAATTGTTGCAATACTGTTTGCCTTACCAGCTAAAGAGGCAACCACTGCTGCGGTTAATGCCGCAAAAGAAAGTCCTTTAAGTCCGCTTGGTAATAAGTTTAAAAGCACTGGGTACGCTCTATCTGCCTGAAGTTTTCCATCAACAAACATCTCTGTACTAAACACCTCTTGTTTGTAAAGTAAGTAAGCCGCAATACCCGGAAGTACAACTATTAATGGCATCAATAACTTTAAGAAAGCTGCGAATAAGATACCACCACGAGCGGTTTTCAAATCAGCTCCGAGAGCTCTTTGAGTGATGTACTGGTTACAACCCCAGTAATTTAAATTCACAATCCACATACCACCAAGCAATACAGTTAAACCTGGAAGTTCTATATAATTCTCGTTAGTTTTATCAAAAATCATGTGGAAGCGATCGCCAGCCTGAGAGGTTAATAGCGTAAATCCATCTATTACACCACTTTGCCCGTAATGGTCTGCTACTAAATTTAATGCAAGGTAGGTTGTTGCCAATCCTCCTAAAATTAAAAAAAACACTTGAATAACATCGGTGTAGCCAATTACTTTCATACCACCCAAAGTGATTATAATTGCGAAAATTGCCATACCTATAATACAGACGGTAAAGTTGATTCCAGAAATACTACTTACCGCAATTGCCCCTAAGAACAGAATAGACGTTAAGTTAACCACGATGTAAAGCAACAGCCAGAAAACAGCCATAATCATTGCAACTGTATCGTTGTAACGCTGACTAAGAAACTGAGGCATGGTAAATATTCCGTTTTTTAAGTAAACAGGAATGAAGAATACGGCTATAATAATTAAAGTAATTGCTGCCATCCATTCGTAAGTTGCAATAGCAAGCCCCAACTGAAAACCAGAACCACTCATTCCGATAAATTGCTCTGCCGAAATATTCGAAGCAATTAAAGATGCGCCAATTGCCCACCACGTTAGCGAGCCTTCTGCAAGAAAGTAGTCCTTTGAATCGGCTTTTGCACTTTTCTTTTTGTTGTAAATCCAGAAGCCATACGAAGCCACAATCACAAAATACGTGAGGAATACGATGTAATCCGCTGTTGAAAGTTGTTCCATTAATTTTAATTTGGTTAGGTTATATATAATTTCTTCAATCAAAAAAAGAAAATTCAGTGGTCTTCTTTTTCCTCTTTTTTGATTTCGAGGAGCTAATATGCAAAATAAATTTTAATCAGTGTGTATTTTTTACAATAAGTAAAAAATAAATTTTACTCCTTTTCAGAATTGATAAGAAATAAAAAATCCCAATTCATTAACAGTTAATAAGTTGGGATTTTAAACTTAGACTGATAGAAATTTTCTACACAATTCTAATTTTAAGGCAATCGAATGTCTAAGTCTACTATTTCTTATAAACTTCGTGAAATTCCAAGCTCTAAGCCTCTCAGTTCTGCAAGCCCTCTCAGTCGTCCAATAGCAGAATAACCTGGATTTGTTTTCTTGTGCAAATCATCCAACATCTGGTGACCATGGTCTGGTCTCATCGGTATATCCAACTTACGTTTTTGCATTAGTTGAACAACTTCTTTTACTACCGCATACATATCAACATTGCCTTCCAAATGATTGTCTTCGTAAAAATCGCCAAACTCGTTTCTTTTGGTACTACGTAAATGCAAAAAGTTGATGCGATAACCAAATTGTTTGACCATTGCTGGCAAATCATTATCTGGCCTAACACCAAAGGAACCTGTGCAAAAACAAAGTCCGTTGCTTAATGATGGAACTTCGGTTATTAAATAATTGATGTCATCTGCGGTGCTAACCACTCTGGGCAATCCTAAAATAGCATAAGGAGGGTCATCCGGATGGATAACCATTTTCACTTCGTTAGCTTCAGCAACAGGAATTACCGCTTTTAAAAAAGAAACCAAATTCTTACGCAATTGATCAGCACCAATGTTTGCGTATGAATCTAACGCTTTCTGAAATTTTTCAATCGTGAAGCTTTCTTCGCTGCCAGGCAAACCGGCTATGATATTCCTTTGCAAAGTTTGCTTTTGGTCGTCCGTCATCCCTTCAAAACGAACTTTCGCTCTATTTACTTCTACTACAGAGTAATCGTTTTCGGCATTTTTCCTTTTTAGGATAAACAAATCGAAAGCTATAAACGCTGCTTTTTCAAAGTTCAGTGCTTTCGACCCATCTTCCATTACAAACTCCAAATCGGTACGCGTCCAATCTAAAATGGGCATAAAGTTATAAGTCACGATATAGATACCACAACTCGCTAGATTAATTAAGCTTTGTTTATAATTTTCGATATGGCGTTCAAAATCTCCTGTTCGTGTTTTGATAGCTTCAGAAACGGGGACACTTTCCACTACATTCCAAACTAAGCCAGCATCACTAATTATCTGTTGACGCTCGCTTATGTCTTCTACTGTCCAAACTTCTCCGTTTGGGATTTGATGCAATGCCGAAACAACACCCTTGCACCCTGCCTGCAATAAATCACTTAATCTTACAGGGTCATTTGGTCCATACCAACGCATTGTTGGCATCATTTTGTAATTATTCATTAGAATATTAATATGATTGTTTGCTAAATTTTAAACGCCACTAAAAACCGCAAATCCACCATCTACATTCACAACACTACCTGTCACAAATTTTGAAGCGTCACTCAATAACCAAATTAAAGCACCTTCAAGCTCTTGCGGAGTGCCAAATCTACTAAAAGGCGTTTGTTTAATCACTAAATTCCCTCTATCTGTATAACTTCCGTCTTCTTTTGTTAGCAAAGTTCTGTTTTGCTCCGTTAAAAAGAAACCTGGAGCAATTGCGTTCATTCGCATTTTATCTCCGTATCTGTTCGCCATTTCAACAGCAAACCATTTGGTATAGCCATCAATTGCGCATTTAGCAACTGTATAACCCAATACTTTAGTGATGGATTGTTGAGCCGCCATTGAAGAAATGTTTACAATGCTTCCTCCACCATTTTTAGCAATTTCTTCCCCAAAAATCTGAGTTGGTAAAATGGTGCCGAAAAGATTAAGGTTCATTACCTTGGTTAAGCTGTCAATATCCAAAGAAAAAACAGAAGCACTTGGATCTACCACTGCACCTGGCATATTACCGCCTGCACCATTTACCAAACCATCAATCTTACCGAAGGCCTCTAGCACTTCGTCTTTCGCTTTTATCAATGAAGCTTCATCTAAAACATCTGCAATAACTGCAAGTGCTTTACCTCCGTTATCGTTAATTTCTTTGGCTCGTTCGTTTGCGGTTTGTTTGTTTCTTCCTAAAATTGCTACGCTAGCGCCTGATGCAGCAATCGCTTTTACAAAAGATTCTCCTAAAACTCCTGTTCCGCCAGTGACTACAACAACTTTTCCGCTTAAGTCAAACATGTTTGCATTTTCCATAATATTATTATTAATTGTTTAAATCGGTTTTGAGAAGCCTAAGTTGGGAAAAAATATCTTAAGTAGCGTTTTTAGACACAAAAAGCTACGCAACCGTTTCCGGTAAACTTTTTAGCTAGTTGGCAAATAAACAAAAAGCCTGTTAGCGTACAGGCTTTATGATTTAACAAAACTTAAGATTTAATTGGTTTCCTATTCTTTAGAAAGCCTATCTGCCATTTTTAACGCTTCATAAGCATTTGCAATACCACCACTAATGCTTAAATCCGAAAAATTGATCTCGGTTATGTCGTTAGATACCTTCACTATCACAGGTTGTTTAATTTTTATACTAGAGTCCATTATAATCTGCTTAACCTGAGTGGCCGTTAATTTAGGATAATAACTTCTGACCAATGCTGCTATACCACTAACTACTGGCGAAGCCATACTGGTTCCGTCTAAAGATTTGTATTTAGAGCCCGGCACAGTTGAGTAAATATCTACTCCTGGTGCAAAAACATCAACGGTGGTTTTGCCGTAATTTGAAAAACTAGCTTTTAAGGTTTCATCATTTATTGGACCTGATGCGCCTACTTCAATCCATGACGATGCAACGCCGCTGCTATCCGCATAAATTCTGTTCGGAAAGTTGGATTCATTATCCAAATTCTTATTGTCGTTACCGGCTGCATGGATCAGCAATACATCTTTTGAAATTGCATACTTAACCGCATCATCTACCATTTTTTTATCATCGGAATATGATTTCCCGAAGCTCATGTTGATGATTTTTGCCCCGTTATCTGTAGCGTATCTAATTGCGTTAGCCACATCATTGTCGCGTTCATCTCCGTTTGGAACTGTACGAACGCCCATGATCAATACTTTATTAGCGACACCCTTAATTCCGATTTTGTTTTTTCTGTCCGCACCTATAATTCCTGCTACATGTGTTCCGTGTAAAGCATCCGGACCAGCAACATCATTATTTCCGTAAAAAGGAGTTTCATCGTTGATTCCTAATTCGTTTCTAGGAAAATAATTCAGGTTAAGATTGTAGTTTAGTTTTTCGTAATAGTGATTGTAAGCATCATCAATTTGTGATGCCTTAAAAGTTGCGTAATCCATTTCGCCTTCTTCAAGCACACTCAAAACCACCTTCTTAATTTGCGCTTCGCCGGGTTCAACTGGCTCAAAAGCTTTGAATCCCTGCAAGTTCAAGTTAGTTTTTCCTATTTTGTTCTCCATCTTGTCCAGTACTTTTTTAAATCCAGAAATTCCTTCCAAGTTACGACTGGTCTCGGCGTACTGCTTTGCAAGATCGGTTTCCATCGTTACCAACTTTTGGTAATCTAGGTTATTCGCTCTGGCCGAGCTATCCATTTTACTGTCCAAAAACTGGCGTTGTAGTTTTCTAATTTGCCTAACCAACTCCAAGGTCTCAAAATTTATATCCTTATCTGCGTTGCCTAAAAAGTTCCAGCCGTTGTAATCATCCACGTAGCCGTTACGGTCGTCGTCTTTACCGTTGATTTTATCTTTTCTGTTTTTGTAAACCACACGTTTTAAATCCTTGTGACTTATCTCCACCCCTCCATCCAAAACGGCAACAATTACCCGCTTTGCTTTTTTGCCTTTTAGCAACTCTGCGTAGGCTTTGTTCACACTAATTCCCATTACAGAATCTGTGGAATAATCCAAATTTTGCCAATTGGGTTCTGGTGCTTTTTCTTGAGCGAACACCGCAGTTGAGAAAAGAAGTGCTAAAAAGAAGGATAAAAGTGACTTTGATTTATATAATTTCATTTTTTTGTTTTGAGGTTCAACCGATATAGAACGCAAAAGTTTAATTTTATTTTGATATTTAATGCCTAACCATACAAATTTTACAAAAAAAAAAGCTGAGCCTGGCCTCTTAAATTAGAGATCAGCCTCAGCCTCATTATCTTATTGGTAATGTTTGCTTTACACAAAAACCTTTTTAATGGCAACCATGTATCTGGCCATTTCTACTTTTACTTTTGGTGACAATAGTATTAACCCAATCATATTGGGGAAAACCATTGCCAAAATCATAGCATCGGAAAACTTGATGACCGAATCTAAAGTCGCCGCCGCTCCAACTACAACAAAAATCAAGAAAAGAATTTTATAAGTAATATCTGCTTGCTTAGATTTTCCGAAAAGGTATTTCCAAGATTGTAAGCCATAATACGACCAT
>JBBSTQ010000038.1:0-14852 GCA_038235745.1 Sphingobacteriales bacterium | reverse complement strand
ACCGTTGTGAGAACCATCACAAAATGGCTTGTTTTGCGACAACCCGCATCTGCAGATGGAAACCACCTCGCGACCTTGTAAGTTGTAAACGTTTCCGTCCTTATCTACAATTTCAAAATCTCCCTGAACTCTTAAAGAGCCATTATTATTTACTGTTAATTTCGTTTTAGACATAGCTATAAAATTTGAATTTTAAAACTACCTAAATTAAACGGCTACAAAATATTTAGCTTTAATATAGAACAAGTCTAAACGAGCAAATCAGGTTTCTGCTGAATTCTTAGTGTAAAATCTTTTATAGTTTCGGTGGGTTTACCTAGCTCGTCCCACGTAAATTGTGCTTTAAATTTCTCGTTGTAATTATTTTTGGCTTTCAATAAGCGATAAGCATAATCAATCCGAGCAGAAAACTTGCTCATCAAAAACAAACTAGCTAAGGGGATGCGTACCAAATTCAACCTTTTAACATGGTAATGCTCCTGAAATATTGTTAATGCTTCTTCTGTGGTGTGGTTTTGTGGTCCTTGAATATAATATTCACGGTTTTCGTCGGTCAAAATCTCTAAAGACTTGCAAACCTGTTTGGCATAATCCTTTGCGCTAATCCAAAATAATTTAACGCTCGACTTACCCACCAAGCTCAATTGATTTACGTTCATAAACCCACCTTGCTTGGTAAAGTTTTCCATAAAGCTCGATGACACAAATATGGTATAAGGCAAACCAGCGCCTTTGATTAGCTGAACCGCTTTTTGCTTAGCATCAAAAACCCACCATTTAAATCTGCTTTCAGATTGATAATCTTTTACAAGTGAAGAGAGATAGGCAATCCTTTTGACACCGCACTGCTTGGCGACTTCTAAAAAGTTAATTAAACCATCGGTTTCCGCAATAAAATCTTTGCGTTTAGTATTTGGGCTGATGTGTAAATTTAGATAAACAACTTCCTGCCCATTTAATGCCTCCTTCAACGAAGATTTGTCGCTTAAATCCGCATAAAGAACACTTGCCGTAGGAAAAATATGTTTAGCCTTTTTGGGATCTCTGGAAATGATAGTTACATCAAAACCGGAAGCAATAAGCTGTAAGGCAACTGGTTTTCCTAATAATCCGGTTGCACCAATAATTGCTACTTTCATCATTCCTGCAATTGCTTTAATACGTTTTCAACTCGTAACTTTATGGTTTCAAAGTCAGCGTAACCTTTTGCAATCATGTGAAAATTACGTTCGCCAGCTTTAATAAACGCAGCTGGGTAACCTGTTACCTGTAATTGCTTTGCTAAAGCAAAATCATAATAGGCGGCTTGCTTAAAAGTTTCGCTATTTAATTTTTCTAAAAACTCATCCCTGTCAATGTTGTATTTATCAATAAGTGTCAAATAGGTTTCATCGGCACCTAAATCTGCACCGCTGTTATATTTGGCTTCCTGCAAATCAGCAGCGAAAAAAACTCCTTTATCAGGATAAATTGATTTGAAAACAGAAAGCGCAATTGCAGGTTTCTCTGAGCTTTGAAACTGAGTTCCTTCCTCTAAAACTTTTAAGAAACCAGCGCCAAATTGAATTCCAGTGGTTGCTTCCACATTTGGTAAGTGGCTTTTGATCAAGTCAGATGAATTGGAGATTGGTCCTTCCCTTTCCCCGCCTAAAATCATCCCTCCAGAAATTACCTCAAAACTAAAATCGTCTTTATGTTCCTCATAAAGCTTCCTCATAACGCCACTAAAACCGTAACACCATCCGCACAAAGCATCATAAACATAAATAACCTCTAACTTGCCATTTGCCATGTTACAAAGCTAAATCAAAAAATAACGACAAATGTTTAAGGATGGTCAAATGTGGTTTATGATTAGTAGTGAAGCGTCATTTTAGTTGAGGTAGTTCTATTGCAACCATTTGCAACAAAACTGTCAAAACAATAAAACGAGAACGTTGAAGGGTGTTCGAGATATAAGTAATTGTTATTTTTAACGTACCACCATACACATACTTTTAAATGAAATTAAGGCTTGTCAGCATGAACTAAATTTTATAAAAAACAACCATTAGCTTGAGGTATATTTCTCTTCGTCACGTCATGTAGAGGATACTTGACATCTCAAAAGCAAGGTCTACATGTAGCTCAAAAGGAGTCACCGTTTCATATTTGCCATCTATTTGTGAGAGGTCTCAAGTCGTTCGACTAATGGCTTCTTAACTAAATGACATTAATTTACCGCCCCCTATCCGCAGCGTCCGAAATTGCTAAGTCAATCGTCTTTATCAGTTCCAACGAAGCTTCCTTTAGCCTCATGTCGCCTTGATAGGCTGCATCAACTTCAACAATTTTCTTTTTCCTTTCGTATTCGTACTCAATATAATATCTTGGGGATTTTCCGCTGGTATCTCCAATCATCTCTTCTGGCCAATTCCAAAAACCTAAATCGGCTGCCTTTCGGTGTAAATACAATAAATCATCCTTAGAAAGTTTTACCTTCTGTCTTATCAAAGAATCGCTAGTGTTTATGTATTCGTAATTCCCGGTTTTAGACGAAAAAGATTTATCTAATTGCCCGCCAACACTGGCTTTTAAACTTAAATTTTCAAACTCCACAAATTTGTATGGCGCATTTTTTATCATTATCGAATAATAATAAACGCAGTACAGTAAAAACGGAACCGTAATACATATTATTAAAAAAATCTTCTTGCCTTTATCACTCATATTATAATTCTACTAATTCTTCATGGTTTGCATTTTCATCAAACTCGCCCTCCCATTTCGCAATCACCACAGTCGCTAAGCAGTTGCCCAACACATTTACAGACGTACGGGCCATATCCATCAACTCATCAATCCCTAAAATGATAAAGATTGGCCAAACCGGCAAGTTGAATGATGCAGCTGTTCCTAACAAAATCACTAAAGAAGCTCTTGGAACTCCCGCAACTCCTTTACTAGTAAGCATCAATGTAAAAACGATGACCAGTTGATGTCCAAAAGTCATTTCAATACCTGCCGCTTGCGATACAAATATAGCAGCTAAAGCCAAATAAAGCGTTGTTCCGTCCAAATTAAAGCTATAACCTGTCGGGATTACAAAAGCCACAATTTTACGGGGAACACCAATGCGCTCCATTGCTTCCATCGCTCTTGGTAACGCAGCTTCTGAACTTGTGGTGGCAAAAGCAATAGAAACCGGTTCTGCAACTGCCTGTAAAAACTTTTTGATAGGCACTTTTACGATGAGCGCAATAGGGAAAAGCACCAATAAAACAAATGCGATTAAGGCGACGTACAGCGTTGCAAGTAGCTGGAATAGATTGAGCAAAATACCGAGCCCCATGTGCCCCACGGTAAACGCAATTGCCGCCCCAACCCCTATCGGTGCAAAGTACATCACGATATTGGTAAACTTAAACATTACTTCAGACAAGCTTTCTGCGGCTTTTAACATTGGTCTTCGCTTATCTTCAGGCACCATCGCTAACGCAATTCCAAACACAATACTGAAAACAACAACTTGCAAAACCTGCCCTTCGGCAATAGATTTTGCGATATTTTCTGGAAAAGCATGTAAGATAATTTCGCTGGTGGTTTGCGCTGGTACTGCTTCTAATGTTTCCGTAATTTCGATAGGTGCTTTAATGCCCACACCTGCTTTTGAAATATTTATAGCCGCTAAACCAATAAACAAAGCAATGGTGGTTACCACTTCAAAATAAACCAGAGATTTCCAGCCCATACGGCCCACTTGCTTCAAATCTGAATGGCCTGCAATGCCAAAAACAAGTGTTGCAAAAAGTAAAGGCGCTACAATGGTTTTAATCATCTTCAAAAAGATTTTGCTTAAAACCTGCAACTCAATGGCTACGCCTGTAAAGTCGTTACCTATTTCTGCACCAACAACCATAGAAATTAAAATCCAAGATGTCAATGTTCTTTTATGGAAACCGAAAGCAATTAACGATGCAATAGCCAACCACCTAACAACTAACAGAATCGGTTCGCCTATACTGATTACATGATAGTGATTTGCGATAGTCAGCAGTGCAGCTATAAATATAGCGACCATCGTAATTAGGGGAATTGTTTTAAATTTCATTAATTTAGATTTGCGTTTACGATACCAGTATATTTATTTTTATGAGTTTTAAAATTTTACCGAAGTTTTCGGAAGAGCATAAAACATTTTGTTCGGCAATAGCAATTGGTATTTTTACAACATTAATAAAAAAAACACCCTAACAAAAGTAAATAATTTACTGAGTTGAGCAAGAAAATGATAGAAAGCCCGAAACTAGCAGAACTAAAAAAAGAACTCAATTTCTTAAGCGCTCCTGAGCTTAAAGAAGCTTGCCTAAGGCTAGCAAAACATAAAACTGAAAACAAGGAATTGTTACACTTTTTGTTATTCTATAGCGATAAAAAAGAAGAATATGTGGAGCGCATCAAGACGTTAATTATAAATGAATTTGATAGTTTGCATCCGGGCGTTTACATGGCTACCAAGCAAATTAGAAAGTTACTGAGAGTAATCAATAAACACATTAAGTTTTTGGCAACCAAACATTTAGAAGCAGAAATTGCATTGGCTTTTTGTAAGGAATTTATCTCGCATCCGATAATAACCATCAATCAAAAAGCAACTGTTCAAATACTTATCTCCCAGCTAAAAAGGTTACTTAGAGTTATCCCAAAATTAGAAGATGACCTACAGTTTGATTACCAAACTCAGTTTGATGATTTACTCATTTCACTCAAAAGCAGACGACCTTATTTTTCTGAAAGCGAACTGAGGTAATTTGTAACAATTTAATGTATTTGTTATCCAACTAAAAAATTGAGCACCAATGTCCGACAAAGAGCAGGCTTTTCAAGAGATTTTTAAGGCTAATTCTAAAAAGATATTCCATTTATGTTTGGGTTATACTGGCGATAATGACGTGGCTAACGATCTTTTACAGGAAACTTTCTTGAAGGTATGGCAGAATTTGGAAAAATTCAGAAACCAAGCGATGATCTCGACATGGATTTATAGAATTGCTGTAAACACCTGTCTTACTTATCTGAAAAAAGAAAAAAGAGCAGCCAAAGATGAGCTTACCCCGAATATTATCGAAAATCATCAAGAAGAAGTTTCCGAAAAAAACGAACAAGTAGATACACTTTATAAATGTATCGCAAAATTAGAAGAGAGCGAGCGAATTATTATTACCATGGTAATGGACGAAATTCCTTATCCAGAAATTGCGGAGATTTCGGGTATTTCTGAAGGTAACCTTCGCGTAAAAATCCATAGAATTAAACACAAGCTTACCGAATTATACAATCAGCATGAAAGACTTTGATTCATTAGTTGGCATCTGGAACGATCAAAAAACAACCCCTAAGGTTGATTACAGGGAGATTATTGTGCAATATAAAACCAGCAGGAACAAATTGAGCACAAAAATTTACAGCGAGACTGCAATGATGGCGGTGGCGATGGTTGTGATAATCTACATGTCCTCAAAAGTGGAGTTTAACTTGTGGACATCTTTAGCAGGCTTAGCCATAATTGTTGCTTGTGGTATTTATTTTATCGCGATCCAGTTCATTAATTTAAAACGGATTGCTGATAGCAATACGCTTTTTGACAAGCCGAGAGACCACATCAGCTTTATTAAAAAATTTAGAGAACAGCGATACACTCAGCATACAAAAAACTATAAAATTTATACACTTGCGCTTACTTTGGGCACTGGTTTGTTTTTGATTGAGATGGTTTACAAATTGGGTGCGCTTTACGTTGGGATTATTGCCGTTGTGACGTTACTTTGGTTTGCGGTATATTGTTTCTACTTCTTGAAAAAGTACATCCAAAAAGAAGATCAGAAATTTGAAGAAATGATTGGGGATTTGGAGCGGTTGGATGGGCAGTTTAGGGATGAAGGTTGATAACAGCAGTTTATCCACGCTTCGTTCGTTATGTTGATCTGCCCGCTGGCGGATCAACATCTCACAAACAGGTAACCATTTAGCGTGACCACTTTGCATGTGAGATGCTTTCTATCGTCAGCCTAACGGCGTGGATCTACATTTCGTCATGTTGAGTAATAACGTGGCACCGCCATCCCTTTGGGAAAACACCTCACAAACAGGTAACCATTTAGCGTGACCACTTTGCATGTAAGATGCTTTCTCTCGTCAGCCTGATGGCGTAAACCTACTCATCAACCCCTAACTTATACTTTTTACCTTTAATTTTCTCGCCTTTAAGCAACTGCACAACAGAATTAATTTTTTTACGTTTTACCGCAACATAAGCCATGTGGTCAAAAACTTCAATTAACCCTATCTCTTCTTTTTGTAAGTTCGCTTTTTTGTAAAGCAAACCTACCACGTCAATCTTGTTGACTTTATCTTTCTTTCCGGCAGCGATATAAAGCGTGGTCCATGGCGAAGCGTCAAACATCTTAAAATCTTCTGTAACTTCTACTTCCTCAACTTCCTCGTCAATGTAACCTGGTTTATATTCATCATCGCTCAAAAGCAAATAAGCTTTTCCACTTGCTTTCATACGGGCTGTACGGCCGTTACGATGCGTAAATGATTCTTCGGTAAACGGAATTTGATAATGAATAACTTGCTGAACATCCGGAATATCCAACCCTCTGGATGCTAAATCTGTAGTCACCAAAACTGCGTGAGTCCCGTTTCTAAACTTTACCAATGCTTTTTCTCTATCAGGTTGATCCATGCCGCCGTGGTAAATTCCGTTAGACATACCCTTATCCCACAATAAATCGCTTACCCTTCCAGCGGCTTCTCGGTGGTTACAAAAAATCAAAGTTGGTCCTTCCGGATGCTCGCCTACTACTTGCATCAGTAATTTCAATTTATCCTTTGATGGCGTGTGCAACACTTTCAACTCCAATTCCGGCTTATTAGCTTGATCTTCCAAAAAATCTACAACCGCTAAATTATCTATCCTTGCAAAATTAGGGAGTTCGCCCATTTTAGTGGCAGAAGTCAAAACTTTTTGCTTTACGCAAGTAAGCTCTTCAATAATCAGTTCCATTTCATCTTGGAAACCTAATTCCAAGGATTTATCAAACTCATCTAAAACTAAAAACTCAACTTCTGTTGGGTCAATATTTTCTTTACGAATATGGTAACTTATTTTGCCAGGTGTACCAATAATTACGGATGGCGTTTCGGATAAACTCTGTTCCTCTGTACGGGTAGAATGGCCTCCGTAGATACAACTTACTTTAAAGCCCGATTGCAAAGACCTAAAAACCTGCTCAATTTGTAAAGCCAATTCACGCGAAGGCACAATTACTAAAACCTGCACCTTTTTTAAGTCCTTTTTTAATTGCGCAACTAAAGGCAAAAAGAACGCAAGAGTTTTTCCAGAACCGGTTGCAGATAAAACCATTACGTCTTTACCAGAAGCAATTGCTTTTTGAGTACTCAACTGCATCTCGTTAAGTGCAGTAATATTTAGTCGCTCCAAAAACTGAGCGTTGCTATTTAAATTTGTCATTTAATGCAAATATCCTTAATTAAAATTAGAATGCGCCAGCAAAATAGAATTGGCTTTTAAACATTATCTTATATTTGTGTTTTAACTTACGCCAATGATTAGCAAAACTCCAGAAAACTCACTAACCATCATGAATGAGTTGGTGTTGCCCAACGATACCAATCCGCTAAACAACCTTATGGGAGGCAGATTGTTGCATTGGATGGATATTGCTGCCGCTATTTCTGCGCAAAAACATTGCAACAGAGTTGTTGTAACGGCATCGGTTGATAATGTTTCCTTTCAGCATCCGATTAAATTGGGAGATGTAGTTACCATTCATGCTAGAGTGACCCGGGCTTTTACTACTTCCGTTGAAGTTAGGTTGGTGGTTTGGGCAGAAAACATTCCGTCTGGCGAAAAGATAAAATCTAATGAAGCCTATTATACTTTTGTTGCTTTGGATGAGAACGGAAAGACGGTTCCGGTTCCAATTATAAACCCTGAAACAGAAAAAGAGCAAGAACTTTTTGCTGGTGCGTTAAGACGGAGGCAATTACGTTTGATTTTAGCTGGCAGGATGAACCCAGATGACGCCACAGAGTTGAAAGCTTTATTTACCGCTGCAAAGCAATAACAAACCAAGCGCTCCACTCCTTTTCTAATAACAATGACTGATCAAAAATACTCTCGCTTTACAACCACGCATAAAGTTAGACCAGATGATATTGATATGTTTAACCATGTACACAATAGCATTTATCTGGATTATGTTTTAGCTGCCCGTTACGAGCAAATGGAGTTATTTTACGGTATGTCGATGGAATCCTTTCTGGAAATGGGTTACGGCTGGGTGGTACAAGCAGTGCAGATAGAGTACAAAAGACCTTTAGGATTGGGCGATAATTTTTCTGTAGAAACCGGGATTATTGAGCTAAACAAAAGAGGTTGCCGAGTAACTTTTGAAATCAAAAACCTTAAATCAAACAAAGTTAATACAACGGGATGGTTTGATTTTGTGATGATTGATATTAAAACAGGAAGAGGTGTACAAGTGAGCGAGGAAATGGTACAACTTTATAGTATTTAAAAATAACGAAATCCCCTGCTTACCGTAAAGAAATTTCTTAATTCCGCAAATCTCAACTCAACGCATCCTGAATCAACAAACGGTAAAAATCTTTCATCGTCATTCCCGAAGCTTTTACCTGTTGCGGAATTAAACTCGCCTCTGATTGGCCAGGAACGGTGTTAATTTCTATAAAATAAAAGTCTTCCGTAAAATCCTGTAGAATGAAATCTACTCTAACCACACCCTTGCAATTTAACTTAGCAAAAACGTTTCTCACAATCTCTCCAATTTTCTCGGTCTGCTCTGTGGAAATTTGTGCTGGTGTTATTTCTTCTGTAACGCCTTTGGTGTATTTTGCTTCGTAATCAAAAAACTCTTTTGATGATTTTATTTCTGTCACGGGCAACACCACAACTTCGCCTTTGGCTTTAAAAATCCCGACTGTAAATTCTCGGCCGTTTATAAATTCTTCTACTAAAATCTGCGAATCCTCGGCGAAAGCTTTGTCCAATGCACCATTCAACTGATCCCATTTGGTCACTTTAGACATGCCAATGCTACTCCCGCCATTATTAGGTTTAATAAAAAGAGGCAATTTTAGCTGACTTTTAATCTCTTGGTCTATCGTTTCGTTTTTACTAAAAAGTTGTAAAGATGATGCTACGTTCAAATTGTTGATATCGCCAACCACCGCTTTTGTGAAACCCTTGTTCATAGTTAAAGCAGATGTTCCTGCATCGCAAGTGGTGTACGGTATGTTTACCAAATCAAAATAGCTTTGCAGTTTACCATCCTCACCCGGCGTACCGTGAATAATGATGAAAACCACATCAAAATTGACTTTACCACTGGCTGTTTTTAAACTGAACTCGTTTTTATCAATCAAGCATTTATTGCCGTTTTCTTCAACGTAATACCATTCCTGTGGCGTAAAAATGATTTTATAAACGTTAAACAACTCATAATCTAACGCAGATTCAATCTGCTCGGCACTCTTTAAAGACACCACAGCTTCTCCAGTATATCCTCCAGCTAATAAAGCAACGTTCTTCTTCATCTTTAAATCTTTTTAATACCCTTGCAAAGCAAACAAAAATTTTCTCAATTGCTAAACACCGCACAAAAACTAAATGCTTAGTTTACCGTTCAAATATAAATTTAATGTTTAAGTGTAACGCTTATAAAACCATTTAATTCCGTCGAATTCTTTAATTTTGGCTAAATTTGAAAAATTAAATAAACCCAATAAATGAGTACATTCTTTAAATACTTAGCTACTCCAGAATTTAGAAAACAGGCAATTATAGCTTTTGTAGTGATTGTAATACTCCTTTTTACTTTATTTATAAGTCTGCGCTTTTATACGCGACATGGCGAAGGCAAACCTGTACCTACATTTAAAGGTTTAAATGTAGCAGAAGCAGTTGCTATGTTAGAGCAACAAGGTTTTCGCTATCAAATTGATTCTGTTTTTATATTGGACAAACCAGCAGGTTTAGTTACTGAACAAGACCCAGATGCGGGTACAAATGTTAAGGAAAACCGGATGATCTACCTAACGATTGTGAGTTCGCAAACACCAGATGTCTCCTTTCCGGATATAGCCGATAAAACTTTTATAGAGGTTAATGCCATGCTAACTAATTATGGCTTGAAACTAGGCGACACCAGTTACCAATCTGACATTGCGAGGGACGCGGTTTTATCGTTTTCTTATGCCGGACAAGAGTTAAAGGTAGGGCAAAAAATACCAAAAGGGTCAAGAATTGATTTAGTTTTAGGCGATGGGTATGGAGCCAGCGAAGTAGAACTGCCCAATTTAGTTGGCTTAACGCTTAGTGAAGCTATGTTTTCTATAAAAGGCGCATCATTAGCCTTGGGCGAGTTAAGTTACGAAGGAATAGTTCAGGATTCTATGAGTGCTGTAATTAAACACCAGTATCCTGGTTATCAAACTGACACATTAACTAAGGTTAATATTGGAACAAGAATAAATTTGGTTTTATCAAACGAATAAAATATGCAAGATATAGAGGCAGAAGAGTTTGCTAAGTTATTACAAAACCCTGCCGATTTACAGCTTTTGGATGTGCGGGAAAATTTAGAATTCCATACCCATAATGTTGGAGGTATCAACATTCCATTAGGTCAATTACCGCAGTTAATTGCAGATGATGATTTGGAACTAGACGCGGAAAAAACCACGATATTGATTTGTCAAAGAGGGTTGAGAAGTAAAACAGCAAAACAAATTTTAATAAATGCAGGTTATCAAAACGTTAGAAACTTAACGGGTGGCCTGTTAAAGTTACAACGATTAACATCAAATCTATAAATAGAACATCAATAAAAAATGGCAATAAAATTCACAAAAGGCAGAACAGTTGCGCTTATACTATTCTCGCTTTTAGCAATTACCGGCGCAGTCATTATACCAAACATTTACACTAAGTTTTTAAAGGCAAACACTAACTTAACCAAAAAAAACTATCTCTATATCCCTGCTGGTGCTAATTTTAAGCAAGTGAAAGATTCGCTAAGGGAAAACAATTTGCTGATTGACAGCAACTCGTTTTACGATTTAGCAGAAGACAGAGCATACAGCAGTAAAGTTAAATCCGGAAAATATCCTTTAGAAAAAGGAATGAACAACCGCCAGATTTTAAATATGTTGGTTGCCGGCAATCAAGAAGCAGTTACTATCGCTTTTAGAAATGTGCGCTTAAAATCCACTTTTGCCAATTTAGCATCTAGGAAGTTATCGTTTGATTCTTTGGGACTTATTAATTTAATGGATTCTGCAGATTATGTGAAAAAATTCGGCTTCAACAAAGACAATGTGTATACCCTATTTATCCCAAACTCTTATCAAATGTATTGGGATACCAGCGCCGAAGGGTTCTTTGAACGGATGAATTCCGAATATAAAAAATTCTGGAATGCCGAACGATTACAAAAAGCTAATGCTCTAAGCTTAACGCCACAAGAGGTTTCAATTTTAGCTTCCATTGTGGATAGCGAGGCTTTAATGGACGATGAAATGCCAACCATTGCAGGTTTATATTTAAACCGGCTAAACAGAGGAATCAAATTGGAAGCCGACCCTACTGTGATTTTCGCAAATAACGATTTCACGATCAGACGGGTGCTTAATCGTCATTTGAAAAAAGAATCGCCATATAATACTTATCGGAATAATGGTTTGCCTCCAGGGCCAATCACTATGCCATCTATCAACGCGATTGATGCGGTATTGAGTCCTAAAAAACACGAGAATATTTACATGTGCGCAAAAGAAGATTTTTCTGGATACCATAATTTTGCATCAAATTTAAAAGAGCACATGGCAAACGCCCGCCGTTTTCAGAAAGCTTTAGATCAAAGAAACATCAAAAAATAATATGTTCAGTTTCGAAACTACAATCAGAATTAGGTACGCCGATACCGACCAAATGGGTTACATGTATTACGGTAATTACGCCGCTATGTATGAGGTTGCCCGTACAGAAATGCTGAGGAGTTTGGGGTTGAGCTACCGTTCGATGGAAGCAGATGGTGTGATGATGCCCGTTTTGGAATTAAAATGCAAGTATTTCAAGCCTGCCCTTTACGATGATTTAATTACTGTAAAAGTAACCATAGCTGAAAAGCCGGGGGTTAGAATTGTGTTCAAATACGAACTTTTTAATGAGCAGGAGGTGTTGATTAATGTAGGAGAAACCACCTTGGTTTTTGTTGACATCGAAAAGAATAAGCCCTGTTTGCCACCTAAAAACTTTCTGGATAAGATTGACACTTATTTTTCATAAATTAGATTGATGCATTGGCTGAACAAGTTTCTCTCACGCTTTAATTTCTATCGCACCTTTATAGCGTGGACAAAACGTATGGTATTGCCAGGTTTTAGTCCGCTCCCACTTTACACAGTAGCGGTTTTCTTTGTTCAAGAGATCCAAAAAGATTCTCTGTTGAATAAAGCATCTTCTTTAGCTTACAATTTTATGATGGCGCTTTTTCCCTCCATCATTTTTATGTTTACGCTGATTCCGTATATTCCTATCAACAATTTCCAAAACCAATTGATGGCGATCATTGCGCTGCTGTTGCCAGAAAACGCCTATTTGGCTTTTGAATCTACGCTGGAAGATATTGTAAAGAACCAAAACGGCAAGTTACTGTCCTTGGGTTTTATCTTAGCCTTAGTTTTTGCAGCCAATGGCATCAATAACTTGATGCAAGCTTTCAACAAGGCTTCGTTGGTTGTTGAAAGCCGTACTTTCCTTAAACAATGGTACGTTGCGTTAAACCTTACTTTGCTTACCGTGTTTTCTCTGCTTACCGGTGTTGCTGTAATGATCATTGGTGAGTTCGTCATCACTTTTGTTCGCAATGAATTACATTTTTCCGATGGCACATTTTGGGTTTACCTGATTATGATTAGTCGCTGGATTATTATTATTGTGGTGTATTTTGTTACTACTTCCTTACTGTACAGATACGGCCCTGCAAACTCAAAGAAATGGAAGTTCTTTAGTGCAGGCTCTTTACTAGCTACAATTTTAGCAGTGCTTACCTCATTAGGGTTCACTTACTACATCAACAATTTTGGAACTTATAATAAACTCTACGGCTCTATCGGGACGCTTTTGGTGGTCATGATTTGGCTTTACCTTAACTCGTTGATTTTACTGATTGGTTTTGAGTTAAATGCGAGCTTAGATTTATCGAAAAGGAGTATTAAACTGCTTCCTCCACCGAAATTGAATGCTTTTAAATCTTAAGCTTATAAGAATCAGTAATTAACTCCGCCCATATAAATTTTGTGAGTGAAGTTCGACATTCAATATATTAAAAATCGTCTGATAACCTACTCGTGAGACCCTTCATCCGATAGCTATCGGATTCTCGACGTTACGACCGTATAAAAGGTCAACCCATAAAGTGTGTTTACCTCCAGTAATACAACGACGGAAAAATAAAGAAAACGTCTCTCTAGAACCTTATATTCATCGCCATCTATCAAAAAAAAACTCCGCTAGAAACAAATCTAACGGAGCGTTACATTATAATTAAAATCAAATACTACATCTGATCCAAAGTCTTTTTGACCTCTGTCGCTTTATCCAGCTTACCCAACTTGATGTACACCTCTCTTAAAGTTGTAAGCGTATTCACGTCTTTTGGGTTAAGCTCTCTTGCTTTTTCTAACAAAGGTAAAGCATCGCCCAAACTTGCTTCAAACTGTTTCTTTAAAGCGTTATACTTTGCGTCAGAAGCTTTGTTCTGAGGAAGTTTGTTAGCCTCAGTAATGTAAACATTACCTTTGTTAATGTAAATCACGGCTAAGTTGTAAATCGCGTCCGAATATGTTGGATCAATTTCCAATGCTTTTTTATACGTGGTAATTGCTTTGTCGTACTCTTTGTTGGCAGAATAAGCAACACCGGCCACAAAACGCAAGGTTTTGTTTTCTTTATCTTTTGCAATCGCATTTTCAATTTTAGAAATTTGTTTTGCAGCCTCGCCTTTATTTAAATAGATATTAAGCTCGTCAAAAATCAAATTCATGTCATCTGGATGCTTCACTCTTCCTTGTTCAATAACTTTAAGTGCGCCAGCTGTATCGTTTTTTGCCATGTAAACTCTTTCCAGTTCTTGGTATAAACCAGGATTAGTTGGGTTCAGTTCAATGGTTCTTCTATAATACTGTATCGCCTCATCATACATGCCAGAACTGTTTGCAGCCATTGCAGTGTACATACTAAACAACGTATCCGTAGGCATTACATCAGAAATGAACTTGAAAGACTTGTAAGCTTCCTTGTAATCTTTTTTGTTGAAAGCCGCTACTCCTCTGTTCTGCATCATTATTGAAAGGTTTTTCTCTGCGCTCTCCGTAATTTTAGCATTATCTTTTTTAGTGTCAAAACTCTTAGCCTTGACAATTGCTTCTTGCGCTGTGTCAAACGCAGCGCTTGCGTTAGCTTTATTCACGGTATCTGTCACAGATATTGAAGAATAAATCAATGCTCTGTATGCCCATAATTCCGGGTCATCCTGCGTTTTGCTATTCGTAATTGCCTTATCTGTATGTTCTTTAGCAATCTTTAACGCTTCCAATTGCTTCTTCATAGAAGCCTTAGTCTGCATACCTACCTCATATAAGGCATAATTATTTTTGGCTTCCTTAACTTCGCTTTTTTGGGCATTGGCTGCAAAAAAGAAGGAAACAAGCAACATGCTTAAAATTGTCTTTTTCATTTCTAAACGTTTTTCTTTTTTTTT
>JBBSTQ010000037.1:0-14908 GCA_038235745.1 Sphingobacteriales bacterium | reverse complement strand
TTCAAGCTGGATAACACCAGGAAAAACCGGTGCTCCAGGAAAATGTCCCTGAAAAAATCCCTCATTGATCGTCACGTTTTTTACACCAACCACGTAGGTCTTTGTTAGTTCAAGTATCTTATCAATAAACAAAAACGGCGGACGGTGAGGTAATATATTCATAATCTCAACCGTATCGTAAAGTGGTTTTACGGTTGGATCATAAAGGTGTTGTACTTTTTTCTTCTTATCTTTTTTGATAGCCGCTTTAATCTTTTTTGCGAAAGCTACGTTAGCGGCATGCCCGGGTCTTGCGGCCATCACATGTCCTTTTATCGGTGTTCCGATCAATGCTAAATCTCCAATGATATCTAACAATTTATGGCGAGCGGGTTCATTTTGGTAACGAAGTTCAATGTTATTTAAAATCCCCTCACGGGCAACTTTAATGTCATCACGGTTGAATGCTTTCGCTAAATCAGCCATTTCTTCGTCGTTAATTTCATGGTCAACAATTACAATTGCATTGTTAATATCGCCACCTTTGATCAAGTTATGCTTTAACAGCATTTCAAGTTCATGCAAAAACACAAACGTACGGCATGATGCAATTTCGTCGTTAAAATCACTAATGGAGGTGATGGTAGCATGTTGGCTGCCCAAAACAGGCGAATTATAATCTACCATGCAGGTAAAACGATAATCGTCCAAAGGCATGATAACCATTTCCACTTTCCTGTCATCTTCCGAATAATGGATATTATGTGGAACATGATAGTATTCACGCTCTGCATCTTGTTCAACAAACCCTGCAGACTCTATCGCATTAACAAACTCAATAGCGCTACCGTCCAAAATTGGCACTTCAAGGCTGTCAAGTTCAATCATCACGTTGTCAATCTCGCAACCTACTAAAGCTGCTAAAACATGTTCTGTTGTACTTACACTAGCGCCATTTGCGGTTAAAGTTGTGCTTCTGGACGTGTCAGACACGTTGTCAACATCGGCATCAATAACTGGCTGACTGGGTAAATCAACTCTTTTAAATTTATAGCCGTGGTTTTCTGGTGCTGGTTTAAAAGTTAAGGTAACCTTTGCACCAGTATGTAAACCAACGCCCGAAACACTTATTTCTGATTTTATTGTTCTTTGCCTAAGATTCATTTTTTAAAATAAATTTAAGAAGATGGATTTTGCAGTTTAGCTAACGCTTTTTCTAATTCTTCTATTTTTCTTTCCATATCAGGTAATCTTTGTATAACAACCCTTGATCTCATAAAATTTTGATAACTAAGTGCTGGTGCTCCGCCCCATTTTTTACCCTCTTCTTCGATAGAGCGATTGATTCCAGATTTTGCTTGTACTTGATTCCCTTTTGCGATAGTGATGTGCCCCACTATACCTACTTGTCCGCCAATTATACAACTTTCACCAATTTTAGCACTGCCAGAAACTCCTGTTAAAGAAGCTATTACAGTGTTATTGCCTACTTCCACGTTATGTGCAATCTGAATTAAGTTATCTAATTTAACCCCTTTCTTAATAATGGTTGAACCCATTGTTGCTCTATCTATACATGTGCAAGCACCAACTTCAACATCATCTTCAATAATCACATTTCCTATCTGACTAACTTTGTGATAAGAACCGTCGGCTTGTGGCGCAAAACCAAAACCATCGCTACCTATAATAGCGCTGGCATGTAAGGTCACTTTATTTCCAATGATACAATCGTGATAAATTTTTACACCACTGTATAAAGTGGAGTCAGCTCCAATTTTCACACCGTCTCCCACGTAGCAATGCGGGTATATTTTTGTATGATCCCCAATTACTGCGTCAACGCCAATGTAAGCGAAAGCACCAATGTAAACGCCTTTTCCTATTGTTGCGCTGGCATCAATAAAGCTAGGCTGCTCTATTCCTTCTTTGTGTAATTTTATGCTGTTATACTTTTCCAATAAAATAGAAAAACTACTATAAGCATTCGCAACACGTATCAAAGTTGCTTCAACAGGCTTTTCTAAAACTAAATCTTCGTTTACAATTACCACAGATGCTTTGGTAGTATAAAGAAAAGATTCATACTTAGGGTTTGCCAAAAAAGATAACGCTCCTTCTCTTGCTTCTTCTATTTTTGCTAACTGAAAAACCTTTACATCTCCGTTGCCCTCAAGGCTCCCGTTTAGTAATAAGCAAATCTCTTTTGCGGTAAATTGCATGCTCCAAAATTAACTGATATTATTAAATGAACAAATTGTTATTTAAATAACAACACATCCTACTCAAATTTAGTGTAACATAATATGTTTTTTGTTACCGTTTTTGATAGCGCTTCTAAGTTTGCATTATCAGATGCGGTAGCAATATCTTGCAAACTACCATCCTTCATCAAAATGTTAATACTGCCGTTTCCGGTCTTGTAGGCCATATTATTGATGCTACTTTTAAAAACAAAATAGTGTAAATCCTTATTGCTGATGGGCAAACTGTTTTGCGCTTTCTCCTTCAATCTAATAAATTTTTCTTGTTCTATTTTAGCAGCATTAATTTCCACTTTATAAAGATTTCTACTGATTAGGTTAGAACATAACGTCTTTAAAATAAAATCTGAGTGCTGTTGCCAAACTTTTATAGATGCCATTACATCATGATCGTCTAACAATGCAAAAAAATGAAGGTTTTCTTTATCGTTTAAAAATACAGTTTCTGTAATATCCTGATAAAGAAAATGTTTTAAAGCCGGAGTTGCAAATAATGCCTCTTCTTTTTGTGCTAATTCCCTAGCTCGCTGTAATATTTTTACCAATAATTGCTCGGCCGCGATAACTGTTTTATGCAAATAAACCTGCCAGTACATTAGCCTGCGGGCGATTAGAAATTTCTCAATAGAATAAATTCCTTTCTCTTCTACCACTATATTTCCATCTTTAACATTCAACAGTTTTATAATACGGGCAGAACTTACCATACCTTCTGTTACGCCACTAAAAAAGCTGTCTCGGTTCAAATAATCTAACCGATCCAAATCTAACTGTCCGGATATTAATTGGTATAAAAACGCTTTATGATGCTGGTTGTTGAAAATTTTTAGTGCTAAACCCAATTGCCCGTGAAACTCCTCATTTAAATCTGCCATAAATAAGCGGCTAATGGTTTCGTGAGAAACACCGTTTACCAACGTATGTTCTAGGGCGTGAGAAAAAGGCCCATGTCCAATATCATGCAGTAAAATTGCAATACAAGCGGCTTCCTCTTCTTCTGCCGTAATCTCGTGACCTTTGCTTTGTAAGTGCTCAATTGATAGCTGCATTAAGTGCATTGCACCCAATGCGTGATGAAAACGGGTATGTAAAGCGCCAGGATAAACGAGATGCGTCATCCCTAATTGCTTAATATACCTTAACCTTTGAAAATAAGAATGCTCAATTAAATCGAAAATTAATGGGCTCTTTATACTAATGAAACCATAAACGGGATCGTTGATTATTTTATTCTTATTCAATGGAAATCTATTATAAGGCACAAAAATTGTTAATTTTATTGGCCGGGTAAATTCTGTGCAAATATTGAGATTTTCTCAAGATAATCATTTAAATACATTTAAAATATATGCAATTAGCAAATATATTGTGGGCCGATGACGAGATTGACCTTTTAAAACCCCATATCCTTTTCTTAAATGAAAAAGGCTATCAGATTGACACTGCAACAAACGGAAGAGATGCCTTAGAGATTTTTAAAACCAAAGATTTTGATATTGTTTTTTTAGATGAAAACATGCCCGGCTTAACTGGTTTAGAAACCTTAATCGAGATTAAAACCTTAAACCCCGACGTACCGGTAGTGATGATTACCAAAAGCGAAGAGGAGTACTTGATGGAAGACGCTATCGGTTTTAAGATTGATGACTACCTAATTAAGCCCGTAAATCCCAAACAAATTTTGTTAACAATAAAGAAGCTTACTGATAATAAGCGTTTAGTCAGCGAAAAAACATCTACGGCGTATCAACAAGATTTCAGGAATTTAGGAATGTTGCTGAATGAAAACTTGAGCTACCAAGAGTGGATAGATGTTTATAAAAAACTGATTTTTTGGGAGTTGGAGCTGGAAAAATTGGATGATGCGGGTATGCATGAGATTTTGACCATGCAAAAAGCAGAAGCTAACGCACAGTTTTCCAAATTTATAGAAAAAAACTACATCGATTGGATTAAAAACCAGGACAAGGCGCCAATGTTGTCGCATCAGTTGTTAAAAAAGAAGGTTTTCCCAAATTTAAGCGAGCAAGTTCCTACATTTTTTATATTGATTGATAATTTACGCTATGATCAGTGGCGAATTATTAACCCAATTATTACCGAGTATTTTAGGTTAGAGGAAGAAGATATTTATTACAGTATATTACCTACAGCAACTCAATACGCTCGAAATGCAATTTTTTCTGGACTGATGCCCTCTGATATGGAAAAACGCTTTCCGGATTTATGGCAGAACGACGAAGACGAAGGCGGTAAAAATTTATCAGAAGAAAAGTTCTTGGGCGATAATGTGAAACGTTCTGTTAAAAACGACACAAAATACTCGTACCACAAAATACTGAACCAAGACCAAGGCAAAGATTTAAACGAAAGTTTGCACAGCTTAATGAACAATGATTTAAATGCCATTGTTTATAATTTTGTGGATATGCTTTCGCATGCTCGTACAGATATGCAAATGATTAAAGAATTGGCTAACGACGATGCTGCGTATAGAGCAATTACTTTGGCTTGGTTTGAACATTCGCCTTTATTGGAGCTAATTAAACGCCTTTCTCAGAAAAAATGTCGTTTAATTATCACTACCGATCACGGAACTATTCGTGTAAAAAGACCAAGTAAAGTAATCGGCGATAGAAACACTAATTCTAACCTTCGTTACAAGCAAGGAAAAAATTTGGATTATAATCCAAAAGAAGTATTCTTGGTTAAAAATCCGGCTGATGCCATGTTGCCAAAATTACATGTAAGCTCAAGTTATATTTTTGCAAAGGAGGATAGTTATTTTGTTTATCAGAATAACTATAACCAGTTTGTTAATTACTTTAATGAAACTTTTCAACATGGAGGTATTTCTATGGAAGAGGTTATTATTCCGTTTGTGACTTACAAAAACAAATAGTTTTTAATGAAGATTGAGGTTAGCGGCATTGATGAATTAGCAAATGTTAGTCGGCAGATTTTGAGTTTTGCTGGCGAGGAAAAGATTTTTTTGTTCTACGGAGAAATGGGTGCAGGGAAAACTACTTTGATAAATAGTTTGTGTACCGTGTTGGGAACTATAGATAAAACATCAAGCCCAACTTTTTCCATTGTTAATGAATACAGTTTAGGGCAGGGAAGTATTTTTCATTTCGACTTTTATCGATTGAAAAACCAAAGTGAGGCATTTGATTTTGGGTACGAGGATTATTTTTACTCTGGGAATTACTGTTTTATAGAATGGCCAGAGAAAATTCCTGACTTGTGGCCAGATAGTTTTGTCGAGGTCAGGATTTCGGTTTTGGATGATGATAGGCGGGTGGTTGAGTTGGAGAGGGTTTTGTAGGATTTTCTTCTAGGTCTCGTCATGTTGAACGATAGTGAAACATCTCACAAATAGGTGTACGTGTTTTTTTAAACACAGAGGTCACGGAGCTTGGTGGAGAGTTAATTTCTATCTTCCATGTGTGTCTCTCCCCAGGTCGATACGATTGGTACGAATAGTCTTGTAAGAACACAGACCATGAAGAAGTCCAACATATAGACCGACGAAAATCAGCCAAAAGGCTTAAAAAAACAAAGAACACAATGAAAAAAACGATGACCGATTGTATATCCGAAGTTGCACAACAAGCGATGATGCAGACTCAGGAATCTTTAGAAGGCGTAAGGCAAAAAAAGAACAGCCTGTACATTGGCATCCCAAAGGAAACTTCGTATCAAGAAAACCGGATTGCGTTAACGCCTCTTTCGGTTGCACTTTTGGTAAATTGTGGTCATCAAGTCGTTATTGAGGCCGGTGCTGGTCTTGCGTCAAACTTTGCTGACATCAAATACAGCGAACAAGGTGCAAAAATTGTTCACGATACCAAAGATGTTTTTCAAGCAGATATCATCATTAAAATTGCTCCTCCCACTTTAGAAGAAATTGAGATGATGAAACTGAACCAAATTTTATTGTCGGCACTACAAACAGGTACGTTAAAAAAAGAGCATTTAGCGGCGTTAATGAATAAGAAAGTTACCGCTTTGGCTTTTGAACACCTACGAGATGAAGGGAATATTTTGAGTGTAGTTAGGGCAATGAGCGAGATTGTGGGTTCAACCTCGGTATTAATTGCAGCAGAATATGTGAGCAACGCTTTCGGTGGAAAAGGCTTAATGTTAGGTGGAGTAACGGGCGTTCCCCCAACAGAAATCGTGATTTTAGGAGCTGGAACAGTTGGCGAATACGCAGCTCGGACTGCTATAAGCTTAGGCGCAGAAGTAAAGGTTTTTGATTCGTCACTCTACAGATTAAGACGATTGCAAAACAACATCGGTTCACGGGTGTTTACATCGGTAATGCAACCCTTGGTATTAGAAAAAGCAATTACCACTTGCGATGTAGTTATCGGGGCAATTAGAGCAGACCATGGTAGAAGTCCTTGTGTAGTTACAGAAGAAACCGTGATGAAAATGAAACCAGATTCAGTAATTATCGACGTAAGTATTGATCAAGGGGGCTGTTTTGAAACTTCGGAAGTAACTAATCATAAAAACCCGGTTTTTCGCAAGCATGACGTTATTCACTATTGCGTTCCAAACATTGCTTCGAGAGTTAGTAGAACGGCAACTTACGCTTTAACAAACATTATTACCCCCATTTTAATTGACATTGGAGATATGGGCGGGTTAATGAATCTTATTTGGAACAAAACTGGCATTAGAAATGCGGTTTATATTTACCAAGGCGCAATGACCAACAAAGATTTGGCGCAAAGATTCGGCTTTCCACATAAAGATTTAAATCTACTGGTGGTCAGCAAACATCAATAAAAATTATGGCAAAAATTACTTATAAAGACTATCCTGAAATATTAAAAGAAACGTTTAATTCCTTTATGGACGATAAAGGATTGAAGCTTAGCGCTTCTTTGGCGTACTACACTATATTTTCTTTAGCGCCAATGTTAATTGTACTGCTTTCTATAGGAGGTATTTTTTACGGTCAGGACGCATTGCAAGGAAAGGTTTTTTCGCAATTAAATGATTTTATAGGGAGCGAACAAGCTGCTTCAATACAAACCATGTTGCAAAAATTGCAACTTTCTGGCAAAAGCGCAGTTGCCGCAACCACTGGTGTAATCACATTGTTAATTGGGGCATCTGGTATTTTTATAGAAATTCAAGATTCTATTAATACAATTTGGCGTGTTAAAGCGACTCCTGAAAAAGGCTGGTTAAAATTGATTATAAACCGGGTTTTGTCACTTTCAATGATCGCTAGTTTAGGGTTTATCTTAATTGTTTCTCTATTAATCAACAGTTTAGTTTTGGTGTTTAGCGATGTGCTTGTGCGGTTTTTACCCGATTTTACACTTATTTTCATTGATGTATTAAACTTAGGTATTACCTTCATTGTATTAATGACGCTCTTTGGAGTGATTTATAAAGTACTGCCAGACGTTGATATCACATGGAAACAAGTTAAAGCAGGTGCATTTTTCACAGCCTTGCTTTTTATGCTCGGCAAATATTTGATTGGCCTGTACATCCAATTTGCTGCGGTCGGCGATATTTATGGCGCAGCTGGTACGGTAGTAGTCGTGGCAGTTTGGGTTTACTATTCTGCTGCAATTCTTTTTTTTGGGGCAGAGTTTACGTTTGCTTATGCAAAAATCAAAGGCGATGTGATTAGACCCGCAAAACACGCTGTTGCGGTAAAGCAAGTTGAAATTGAAGAGAAAAAAGGCGAAGCCGTTGATATGAACTAATTTCCTTAATTTTGAGCCTATAAAAACAAGGTCAGATGCGTTACCAGCTATTATTAATATTACTGTGCCTTCTTGCCTCTGGTAGTTTCGCCCAAACCGTTCCCCGCTTTAATCCGGATACTATACTTACGTTCAAACTGGACAAAGATGCTGTTGTAAAAGTTGGAAAAGCGGGTTTAGATATCGAGGATTTTATCAATGAGATCATAACCGACACCAGTTTTTACGAAGCTTTTCGTAAAATGTCTAATTATCATTTCAATGCCGAAAACAACCTTTTTGTTTATAATAAAAAGGATAAGGTAACTGGGAGCATCTATCGAAAATTACAGCACTCGCCTACGGGCAACCATCTTAAGATTACAGAGGAGAAGTTAAAAGGAAATCTTTATAAGCGTAATGGAAAATACAATTCCACTACGGTTGAAATGTTTGATTACCTTTTTATGAACACCTACAAATCTGGTTATTCTGAAGGAGGCGCTGAAAGCAAAGACGGTAGCAAAAACAGCTGGTACAAAGAAAAATTGAAGACCCTTGTTTTTGCGCCTGGGAAACCAGTTAAAGGTGTACCAATTGTATCCAGTAAAACAGAAGTATTTACGCCAAACATGCGCCAATATTACAACTATGCCTTCGCAAAAGGGATGTATTTGGATTCTATACCCGTTTATCGGTTTAAGGTTACCGTAAAACCTGATCTAGGCAACTGGACAGAGGATGGCATCATGATCAAGGAACTCACCACTATTTTTGATCAGCGAAATTTCCAGATTTTAGGCCGATACATTGATATGAAGTTAGATAATCTAGCTTTTGATTTTGATGTGAAGATGAACATTGAAATGAGTTATTTTAAGGATGTTTTACTCCCTACAAAGGTCAGCTATCAGGGTAACTGGAACATTCCATTTAAAAAAGATGAGCGAGCTAGTTTTTTGGTGCTTCATAAAAATTACAAGCTGTAAGCATTACCGCAATTATGCCCACCCAGAAATAAAATTTGAGAAATTTTGTAACAGACCGGTACTTTCTGTCGTCTTAATCGAAAGCTTCCTAAAAAAAGCTTTTAAAACCTATCAATTTGCTACAATTGAAAAGAAGTTTTATTAAAGTGTTAATGTAGCAGAACGCCCCGGAACGTGGGGCGTTTTTTTTGTGTTTAGCTTTTATCTCTAAATCGTACACCATCTTTAAAATTTAACTCCTATTTTTACTAAAAATTATCAAACATGAATTTCCCTGAAGAATTAAAATATACCAAAGACCACGAGTGGATCAAAGTAGAAGGCGATACCGCTTTAGTTGGAATTACCGCTTTTGCACAACGCGAACTTGGCGATATCGTATACATCGACATTAACACCGTTGGTAAAGAAGTGAACGAAGGCGATGTATTTGGAACTGTAGAAGCAGTTAAAACCGTGTCTGATTTATTTATGCCGCTAACAGGTACTGTTTTAGAGATAAACGACAAATTAGACGCAAACCCTGAGTTGGTAAACCAAGATCCTTATGGCGACGGCTGGATGGTAAAGGTTAAATTTAACGATACTGCTGATCAGTTACTTTCTGCCGAAGATTACAAAGCTTTAGTAGGCGCATAAAATGTTTAGAACACTAAGGTTTCAGTGGCCGGCAATCTTTTGGGCGTTATTTGTGCTTGTTCTTTGTGACATGCCCATGAGCGATGTGCCAGGTAGTAACAAGTTCTTTGAAGGGTTTGACAAGATGGTTCACCTAGGCTTCTTTTTTGTTTTAACGGTTTTTCTCTTTTATGGGAAAATAAAACAACAAAACAGTTTTGATTATCGTATACTAACTATTGTTAAAATAGTTTTGATAAATATTATTTTAGGTGGTGGAATCGAACTGTTGCAATGGAAAATTTTCACGTACCGTTCTGCAGAATGGTGGGATTTTTTTGCAGATATGTTAGGTTTAGGCATGGGCGTATTTAGTTATTTATTGTTACACAGAAAAGCATACATAATAAAAACATAACCTTGTGAAAAAGATTCTAATCAGTTGTTTGTCAATCCTTTTTATCTTCTGTTTGAGTAGTTGTAGCATTTTTAAAAAGGGCTGCCACTGTCCAAAGTTCTCTTCCAAATCAGTACCCGCCATAAATTCGGTTGCAAAAAGATAGTAATTACCTTCTTCTTATTTGGATTTAATTTAAATAAGCCTTATTTTCGTAGCAACTCATTTATATTCGCATGAAGTTATCGCAACTGAAAATAGGTCAAAAGGGGATTATCAAAGAATTTACAGATTTAGAGATGTCTGTTAAATTGATGGAAATGGGCTGTTTGCCTGGGGAATCAATTACGCTACAACGTATTGCGCCAATGGGAGACCCTATTGCGGTTTCTGTAGCTGGCTATCAATTGTCTCTAAGAAAACTTGAAGCATCTACCATCGAGTTAATTTAAGCTGACCAGGATTGAAAACCACCAAAAGAGTTGCTCTTGTTGGTAATCCCAACACTGGAAAATCAACTATCTTTAATGCCTTAACAGGTTTAAATCAAAAAATAGGAAATTTTCCTGGCGTTACTGTCGATAAAAAATCGGGTTTTAGCAGGCTTAACGATGGCACACGTGTAGAAATAATTGATTTACCCGGCACTTACAGCCTTTATCCTAAAAGCGCTGATGAAACTATTGTTTTTGAAGTACTTTCAGATTCGCAAAATGTATCCCATCCGGATATGGTATTGGTTATCGCCGATGCCACAAATCTAAAACGAAACCTTTTACTTTATACCCAAATAGCTGATTTAGGAATTCCTGTAGTCCTTGTTTTAAACATGATGGACTTGGCTAAAAAAGGCAATATCGAAATTGATGTTGACGCTTTGGCCAATCGATTAAATATACAGGTAGTTACTTTGGCGGCTCGTAAATCTCAAGGGATTGATGATCTTAAAAAAGCAATTCAGTTTCAAACTGCTGTTGCTTCACAATCTGAAACCATCTCGGTTAATGCAATTGCGCCGGATTTGATAAAAGAAATTTCTGAGTTACGTAGTCTTGATAATCCCTATATTGCTTTACAAATTGCACATCAGTATCAAAATCTTAGATATTTAAGCAAGGCCGAACAGCAACGCGTTGATGAGTTGTTGCTTGCTACTGATTTCCATTCGCAAAAAGCGCAGGCAGCAGAAACCATTGCCCGCTACAATTATATTAATGACGTTTTATTAGACAGCGTTAAATACACAACGGTAGCATTAGAAGAAAACATCAGTAATAAAATAGATCATTATTTGACCCATAAAATTTGGGGCTTTGTGATTTTTATTGGCATACTGTTCGCTATTTT
The DNA here is from genome assembly GCA_038235745.1 of Sphingobacteriales bacterium. Lineage (GTDB taxonomy): Bacteria > Bacteroidota > Bacteroidia > Sphingobacteriales > Sphingobacteriaceae > Pseudopedobacter. Next base: position 3,597 of record JBBSTQ010000037.1, on the reverse strand, counting down.
CCAGTCTATTTTTGCGTGGTCCGAATATCCAATGTTACTTATAGAGACCGTGTTTGTTTGGTTAGCCAGCATGGGGCACCAGTTTTTGCCAGCGGGAGTTTTAACAGATTTACTTATTGACGGCGTACTTGCTGGCTTAAGTGGCGTGATGGTCTTTATCCCTCAAATTGCTTTACTTTTTGCATTTATATCTATTCTAGAAGATACGGGTTATATGGCTCGCGTTACTTTTATGATGGACAGGTTAATGCGAAAAGTTGGGTTGAACGGAAAATCTGTAGTGCCGATGATTGGCGGTTTGGCTTGTGCTGTTCCGGCAATCATGAGTGCAAGAACGATAGAAAACTGGAAAGAACGAATGATTACCATTATGGTAACGCCTTTGGTAAGTTGTTCTGCAAGATTGCCGATTTATACGTTGTTGATATCACTAGTTGTCCCCAGTAAAATGGTTTTCGGCTTTATCCAATTGCAGGGTTTAGCATTGATGTCGTTGTATTTAATGAGTATTGTTTCGGCTATTTTGGTGGCGTGGGCTATGAAGTTCATTTTGCGAAGCAAGGTAAAGGGTTATTTTATTATGGAACTGCCGGTTTACCGGATGCCAAGGTGGAACAACGTTGCTTTGACCATGTACGAAAGTGTGAAAACCTTCGTGACTCAAGCTGGGAAAGTAATTATTGCCGTTTCCATTGTGTTATGGGTTTTAGCGAGTTACGGCCCGGGTGATAGATTTGACCAAATTGAGGCAAAATATAGTTCAGCGGAATACAACAATCAGTTTACTGAACATCAAATTGATAAGTTAAAATCATCAGCTAAACTAGAAAATTCTTACGCCGGTGTGTTAGGAAAAAGTATTGAGCCAGCCATTAAACCTTTGGGTTTTGATTGGAAGATTGGTATTGCTTTGATCACGTCTTTTGCCGCAAGAGAAGTTTTTGTGGGTACGATGGCAACATTATACTCTGTTGATGGCGACGCCGATAAAATGGATTCTGTAAGAGAGAAAATGGCTGGTGCTAAAAACGCCAATACTGGCTTGCCGGTTTTTACCGTAGCCAGTGCGTTTTCTTTAATGATGTTTTACGCATTCGCAATGCAATGTATGAGTACAATGGCCGTGGTTTACAGAGAAACAAAACATATCAAATGGCCGGTTATTCAGTTTGTTTATATGCTGGTGTTGGCTTATGTTGCCAGTTATGTTACTTATGTCATTCTTAAATAAGGCTTAAAGCGAGAAACTAAACGGTATCTTAATCCGAAGAAATCCACACCGAAATATGTTTCAAAAAAAAACGAGCCTCAATTAATTGACGCTCATTTCTAAATATTTATGTGCTTGACAAAAGCTTTAAAATAAATTCGTACACTGGGTTTTTAGCCTTCCGCTTTAAGCTTACCTAAAGGCTCTCGCCGTGTTGCGAGACATCTAATCCGATGTCTTCCTCGTCTTCAGAAACCCTTAATGGGCTAATTAAATCGGTAAGCTTCAACAGCAACCACGACCCGCCAAATGCGAATGCAGAAACTCCGATCAATGCAATCAAGTGAACGAAAAACAAATGGGTTTCGCCAAAAACTAATCCGTTACCAGTTTCGTTTGCGGCGTTGATTGACTGGTGTGCAAACACACCTGTTAACAACATACCAACCATACCGCCAACTCCGTGGCAAGGAAAAACATCTAAAGTATCGTCAATGGAAGTACGTGAACGCCAATCTACCACCATGTTACTCACTACAGAAGCTACAACACCGATAATCAACGAATGTGGGATGGTTACAAAGCCAGCAGCAGGTGTTATCGCCACCAAGCCAACAACTGTACCTATACAAGTTCCCATTGCTGATGGCTTTTTGCCTTTATAAGAATCATAAAAGATCCATGCTAAAGCAGCAGCTGCAGATGCCGCCATTGTGTTTGCCAACGCCACTGCAGCTAAAGTACCGGCTGCATAAGCAGAACCTCCGTTAAACCCAATCCAGCCGAACCATAAAAGCCCGGTACCAAGCAGTACATAAGTGATACGAGCGGGATTGTGATTAGCTTCGTTCCTTTTCTTCAAGTATAAAGCGGAAGCCAGCGCTGCCCAGCCTGCCGACATGTGCACTACCGTACCACCAGCAAAATCCAGAACACCCATTTTGAAAAGTAAGCCATCTGGATGCCAAGTGGAGTGTGCTAATGGAGCGTAGATGAATATAAAAAATAAGCAAATAAATAAGCAGTACGATATAAAGCGTATTCGCTCTGCAAAAGCACCAGTGATTAAAGCGGGGGTAATAATTGCAAATTTGAGTTGGTAAATGGCGAACAACACGAAAGGAATAGTTGGTGCTAAAGGCCAAGGCTTTCCGTCTATTACATGTCTCATCATAAAAAACGTCGCTGGATTTCCAATTATACCGAACATTGAATCTCCGAAAGCTAAACTAAAGCCAAAAACTACCCACAAAACGGTAATGATTGCCATACAGATAAAACTTTGCAACATGGTGGAAATCACGTTTTTTTTGTTGACCATGCCGCCGTAAAAGAAAGCTAAGCCCGGGGTCATAATTAAAACCAAAGCAGCGGCCGTTAACATCCAAGCCACATCTGCATAATTATAAGTTCCTTTATAAATGCCCGATGGCAACCCTGGATAAATAAGGGTGAGCACTGCGATAATAAGTAGGAAAATGAACGGAATCTTTGATAATTTTTTAGCCATCTGGAGTTTTGTCAGTTTTTGAGTGGCTAAAGTAAAAAAATCTGAGCATTTACACTAAAAAATCTAAAAATTATGTTAATTTATTTAGTGTTATTCGTAATTTTATGTTGAATTATGTGAAAAAAAACATATTTTAGATCATGTTTTTGTCAATTCAGCAGGAATAATACTTGAGATTTAGAGGAAGGATTCTTTTAAGTTATATACAGCCTAAAAACAAATGCATAAGGCTTAAAGCTATAAGCAATATCATTACGTTGATGATTTATGAAATTCTTGATGAACCCTAAATATCAAAGGACTTTCTTAAAAATCGCTCTCGAAGTTATCAACTAATAGCAGGGAGAGAAACAAAAAAAGTACTGCCAATCCCCAGCTCGCTATCGAACCATATTTTCCCCTTTTGTAGCTCTGTATATTCTTTGCAAAGCACCAAGCCTAAGCCCGTTCCTTTTTCTCTTTGAGTACCCAAGTTGGATTTTACTTCCAGAGAAAAAATAGCTTTTTTATGCTCTTCAGAAATCCCTATGCCACTGTCTTCAATTTTGAAGATAGCTTGATCTTCCTTCTCATAAACTATAAAATCAATCACGTCGCCTGATACTGAGAATTTTACGGCGTTTAACAGCAAATTACGAATTACCAACTGAAGCATGTTCTTATCAGCAACAACACAGACATTACCTATTTGCGTGATTAATTTGATTCCTTTTTGTTCAGCAGTGGTTTCAACTTGACTCACTGTGCTTTCTAAAGTTTTGGAAACATTTAAGTGCTTTATAAAAGGTTTTGAACCTCCTAATTGAGTTTTTGCCCAAACCAGTAAATTATCCAATAGCTCGTAAGCCTCGTCGGTAGATTTTATTAAGCCGGTCTC
>JBBSTQ010000036.1:0-14930 GCA_038235745.1 Sphingobacteriales bacterium | reverse complement strand
TCTGTGCCAGGAACCCAGCAAGCATTTTTTCCACTCATCCTCGCCCGGCGAACCAAAACATCTTGAATGGTGTTGTTTAACATGTGGCCCATGTGCAACACGCCGGTAACATTTGGTGGTGGAATTACAATCGTATAAGGCTCGCGTTCATCTGGAGTGGATTTAAAAAAATCGTTCTCCATCCAATACTGGTACCATTTATCTTCAAAATCTTTCGGGCTGTATTTTTGGGCAATACTCATATTATAATACTAGTCTTTTTTTCAGAAATGCAAAAATAGGGTTTATTGGGAAATTATCAGTCTTAAGTTTTTATCTATGTCAGACTGAGCGGAGTCGAAGGGTAACCACAGAGGGCACAAAGTTATTTCACAGAGGAGCACAAAGGTTGTGTTTTTTTTGGCAGAGGATGCAGAGCTCACAGAGTTTGGTGTTTTTTTTTACCACAGAGGTCACAGAGTTGGGTGGAGACTTTAAAAAATTGAGGGCTAATTGTCATCTGAATTTTTATGCACCGCAAATCATAATAATCTTAAAAATCAGATAAATCATGGTTAAGACGTTTTTAGCGCTTCGAGTGTGCAATGTTTTTTTTACTACAGAGGTCACAGAGTTGGGTGGAGACTTAAAAAAATTGAGGGCTAATTGTCATCTGAATTTTTATGCACTGCAAGTCATAATAATCTTAAAACTCAAATAAATGATGGTTTAGACGTCTTTAGCGCTCCGAGTGTGTATGTTCTACCCACACATGGAACAGCTCAGTTTAAAAACCTTTATCAAGTAACAATCCTATCACTATTTAAAAAAAAGGCTATCTGATGCTTATCTTCACACATCAAATTCAAAAATAATATATGAAAATCAACATAAATCACTGCTCAACGCTTTGTTTTGTATTGCTGTTGGCTGGTCAACAAGCCTCTGCTCAAGACAAAACAGCTCCTACCCAACAAAAATTTATCGATGTCGCCAATATGGATTTATCCGTAAAGCCGGGCGACGATTTTTACACTTATGCCAGCGGAAATTGGTTAAAAAACAACCCTATCCCTGCCAAGGAAACGCGTTGGGGAAGTTTTAATGTGTTGAGAGACTTTAACATCAATGCGGTAAAAACGTTATTGGTTACTGCACAAAATGATAAAAGTGCTAAGTCGGGATCTATAGAAAAACGTGTCGGGGATTTTTATGCAGCAGGTATGGATAGCTTAGTTATCGAAAAATTGGGTTACAACCCGATCAAGGCAGATTTAGCGAGAATCGATAATATAAAAGATATTAATGGTGTGGTTGATGCAATCGCGACTATGCGTACTAAAGGAGTTGCATCGCCTTTGTTTAGCTCGTACGTTTATGCGGATTCTAAAAATCCGGATGTGATGGTTTTTTATATAAATCAAGGTGGAATCACTTTGCCGGATAGAGACTATTATTTGAAAGACGATGAAAGATCGCAGAAAATAAGAGCCGCGTATCATGATTTTATTGTGAAGCTATTTACATTGGCGGGAAGTTCGGCAGTTGCTGCGGAACAAAATGCAAAGAGCATTTTTGCGATGGAAAAATCGCTTGCAGAAACCCAAATGAGCCGAGTTGAAATGCGTGACCCTTATAAAACCTACAATAAGTTTAGCATTAGCGGTTTAAATAAAAGTACGCCGGGACTAAACTGGAATACTTTATTAAACCAAATGAAGATAACTGGCGAGGACTCAATATTGGTAGATAACCCTGCTTTTTTTGCAAAAGCAAGTGAAATGCTAAAAACTGTTCCGTTAGAACAATGGAAAGTCTATCTAAAATGGAATGTGCTAAAAAAGGCCAGTAACAATTTAAGCTCTCCTTTTGTTGATGCTGGATTTGCATTTTCTCAAGCGCTATCTGGTCAAAAAGTGCAGACCCCAAGATGGCAAAGAATGTCGTCTTTAACCGATGAAACCATTGGCGAATTATTGGGACAACTTTATGTTAAAAGTTACTTTAAGCCAGAAGCTAAAGCAAGAATGAACGAGTTGGTTAACAATCTTTCCAAAGCTTTTGAAGTGCGCATTGCAAAACAAGACTGGATGAGCGACACTACCAAACAAAAAGCTTTGGAAAAATTACATGCCTTCACTACTAAAATAGGATATCCTGATAAATGGGAAACTTATGACGGACTGGAAATTAACAGAACAACGTATTTTGCAAATTTGAGAAATGCAAGTGAATGGGAGTATAATGACATGGTTAGTAAACTGGGTAAACCAGTGGATAAGACGTTGTGGGGAATGACGCCGCCGACCGTAAACGCTTATTACAACCCAGTGATGAACGAGATAGTTTTCCCTGCTGGAATTTTACAGTTTCCGTTTTTTGACCCAAATGCAGACGATGCCGTAAATTACGGAGGAATAGGTTCAGTAATTGGTCACGAAATGTCGCATGGTTTCGATGATGAAGGTAGCCAATATGATAAAGACGGCGCATTACGTAATTGGTGGACTGCTGACGATTCTAAAAACTTTAAAGCAAAAACTGAAAAACTTGCCGAGCAGTTTGATGCCTATACTATTTTAGATACCATAAAAGTAAACGGCAAGCTTACATTAGGAGAAAATATTGGTGATTTAGGTGGATTGAATGTGGCATACGAAGCATTCAAAATGACAAAAGACGGTCAGTCTAACGAAAAAATTAATGGCTTTACACCAGACCAACGCTTTTTTTTAGCTTGGGCACAAGTTTGGCGCATCAATATTTTGCCCGAAACCGCGGCACAATTTATCATTGTTGATCCGCATTCTCCTGGTCAGTTTAGAACAATTGGTCCTTTGGTAAACATGGACGCTTGGTACGATGCTTTTAATGTAAAAGAAGAAGACAAGCTTTACATTGCACCAGAGGATAGAATAAGAATTTGGTAAATCAAAGCCGGAGTTTACGCTCCGGCTCTTCCGTTTTGTTTAATTAAAAATAACTGACCGCTATTTAATTGACAATAAATGTTGCTACCTTTATGTAATATTGCGACGCTTCGGCAAGACAAAAGCAAACACGCGTTTTATAACTTTGCCAATCAAAAAACAACATTTACAGCGCAAACTCGTTTTCACTAACATGCTTAACAGAATTGTAATATTTATTCTATCATTTTTACCTGGAGCGTTGTTTTCTCAAATCAAAAGCAATGATTACAAGGAAATGCTCGATGGGCTGTATCAACACACCGCTCCACTTATTTCTGTAGATTCTTTAAAGCAGCTGAAAAATGTTTATTTGCTGGACGCCCGCGAAGAAAAAGAATTTGACGTAAGTCATTTAAAAAACGCCAAAAACGTCGGTTATATTTGGTTCGATATGCGTAAAGTGGCAGATATCCCGAAAGACGCAAACGTGGTTGTTTACTGTTCTGTAGGCTACCGAAGCGAAAAAATATCAGAAAAACTCATTAAGAACGGCTTTCGTAAAGTGCATAATTTATATGGTGGCATTTTTGAGTGGGTAAACGAACATAATCCAGTGTATAAAACCAATGGAGTGCAAACTAGCGAAGTACACACCTATAATAAAAGTTGGTCTAAATGGGTAACAAACGGAACAAAAACCTATTAGGCATTTTCAACACTTCCTCTTAATTATAAAATGTCAACACCTCCAACATTTAAAGTATTGCCAACCGCCGATGGCTCAAATACTGTTTACCACCCCATTATTCAAGAAAATTACCATAGTAAAAATGGAGCATTACAAGAAAGTAACCACGTTTTTTTAAATTCTGGCTTACGTTATTACTTGGCAGATAAAGATGTAAATGAAGTTTCAGTTTTAGAAGTTGGTTTTGGTACGGGGCTTAATTTTCTTTTGGCGCAAGACTATTGTAGCGCTAAACAAACTCATTTAAAATACGTTGGCTTAGAAGCCTTTCCACTAGATTTCACCTTTATTGAACAAACTGAGTATGAGCGCTTGGTTTCTGCGAAAACTTGGGAGAATTTTAAGTTGAATTATTCGTCAGCGTTAGTCTCTTTTACTACTTTGAGTGAGTTTTGTGATTTACAAATAGTGAATGCTGACGCTAAAAACTATCAATCAGACTTAAAATTTGACGTTATTTTTTTTGATGCGTTTGCGTCCGCTCGGCAACCCGAATTATGGTCTAAAGAGTTTATCACCCATATTGTGAGCTACTTAAAGCTTGGTGGCGTGTTCGTGACTTATGCGATCACTGGCGATTTAAAACGCATCATGAAGTCGTTGGGTATGCAAATTGAAAAAGCACCTGGAGCAGCGGGAAAACGGGAAATGTTGAGAGCAATAAAACCCATTTAAATAGAAAATGCCCTTAATTAATAAATTAAAAGCATTTTTTTGTTTTAAATATTGTAGAAGTCTATTGTTCTACAACTATAATTGGTGCTGGACCACTAGGCGTTGAATCCAAACGCTCTGCAATTGAGCAGTGCCCAGAAACGCCTCTTTGTAAAAGTCCAAAACCAATAACTAACTCGGTAGCGGCAAACAAAGGGCTCGAAAAAATATTTGAAATCCCTTTTAAAAAAATATAACTTCCGCTAGCCATTGATAGTATTCTCTCTGTTTTACTGATATTTGTAAAAATATCTTCTCTTAATAAAGTCTCTTCTAGAGAGTTCTTTACTTCTCCAATTTTATCTGTTATCATGTTTATAAATGTTTTTTATTCATGTTATACAATCATCATACCTAAAAATTTATTTATACTGGGCGAGCCGTTTCAGTTGCAAATAATCGATTCCCAAAAAGTAATTCATTTATATTAATCCACTGGATTTAGATATTTAAACCTGTCGCAAGATGCCCAACTATTTGTCAACTTGAGCTCTATTATTGATAATGTTAGCTGGGCGTTAGGGCGGGCTTTTTGTTGCAATCTTTTTATTCGCCAAATGGCGAACAAAAAGGATTTTCACTTAGCCAAAGCCTTCCCTTTAGGACAATTTAACGCAAAACGTGTCTACCATCGAAAAAACAATAAGTTTCGCTATTTTGATTCAAACTTAGGTTACAACAAAACAGCGAACAATAAATTTGAAACTCTTATTTTCGTATTGATAAAAATATCCTACCTTAAAACCTTTTAACAAGCAATATGTCGACAGAAGTAAAATGCCCTAACTGTAGCCACGCCTTCCCTATTGAAGAAGTAATGGCAGAAGAATATAAAAACAATTTGCGGAAACAAATGGTTGATTTTCAGAAGAAAAAAGACGAAGAATCCCGCAAAAAAGAAGAAGAATACCAAAAAAAAGAACAGGATTTTTTACGGAAAGAAAAACAACAAGCAGCTGCATTTCAACAAAAACTAGAAAACGAAAAGGCGCATCTGCAAAAACAAGCTGAGAGTGAAAAAGCTCAGTTGCAAAAGCAACTGGAAGAAAATTTGCGAAAAAGCATTGGTACCGATTTTGAAAACCAGCTACAGCTTTTACAAAACGCAAATAAAGAAAGTGAAGAAAAGCTTAAAACTGCAAGGTTAAAAGAACTCGACTTTATGCGTAAAGAAGCCGATTTAAAAACTAAGGAAGCAGAAATGGAGCTTTCTTTGCAACGAAAATTGCAAGAAGAGCGAGCGACTATATCAGAGCAAATACGAAAGCGAGAAGTTGAGAAGAGCCATTTAAAAGAAACCGAATTCCAGTTAAAACTGAAAGAATACGAGCAAAAAATAGAACAGCAAAACAAGCTGGTGGATGAAATGAAACGCAAAGCCGAGCAAGGTTCTATGCAAATCCAAGGCGAATCGCAGGAGTTGATTGTAGAAGAATTACTGCAAACCAATTTTCCGTTTGATGTAATTGCAGAAGTTGGTAAGGGCATTCGTGGTGCAGATTGTATACAAACTGTACGTAACGCTAGCGGACAAGAGTGCGGAAAAATAATCTATGAAAGTAAACGTACCAAAGATTTTGCCGGCGATTGGATTGAAAAACTTAAGAAAGATAAAATCTCTGTCGGCGCCGATGTTGGCGTAATTGTAACGCAGTGCTACCCAAAAGGTATGGACTGTTTTGGCGAAAAAGATGGCATTTGGATTTGTTCTTTTGAAGAACTTAAAGCAGTTACTTTTGTACTTAGAGACGGGATTGTAAAACTATATGCAGCTACAAAATCGCAAGAAAACCGTGGTGATAAAATGCACATGCTATACGATTACCTAACAAGCTCTGAGTTTAACAACCAGTGGAGTGCCATTAGTGAAGGCTTTATGAGTATGAAGGCGAGTATCCAAATGGAACGCAATGCGATGGAAAAGCTCTGGAAAAACAGAGAAAAACAACTAGAAAAGGTACTGTTAAATGCCGTACACATTAGCGGATCTGTTGAAGGTATTGCTGGAAAAGATGTGGTAAAGCTAAATTTAACCAATGATGATGATGACACTTTATTCTTAGATTGATAGCAGATGAACTGGTTATATTTAATTTTAGGGGGTATTTTTGAAACCGCTTTTGCGCTTTGTTTAGGTAAAGCAAAAGAAAGCAACGGAAACGAAGTTTACTTGTGGTACGGCGGTTTTCTAGCTTGTTTAATCATAAGTATGGTGTTGTTAATAAAAGCAACACAAACCTTACCAGTTGGCACTGCTTATGCCGTTTGGACAGGTATTGGTGCTGTAGGTGCTGTTATCATTGGGATTTTTATTTTTAAAGAACCGGCTACCTTTTGGCGATTGTTTTTTCTGTTTACGTTGGTAAGTTCAATTGTTGGGTTAAAGTATGTGTCGGCTTAATTGTTTCTTCAAAATGAATCGACTGAATTAACGAATTAGGTATCATATTTGTTTCCCTCTTTCTGAGGATTAAACATCATGAATAAGATATTTGAAATAGAGGTCAATATAATGGGCGACGTTACCGCAACAGTAGTACAAGTGCTTTACTCCAAAAAAACCGAGGAGTATGAACTTGGATTTGTGACCGAGAACGAAAACCCAAAAGTTAAATTTAGCGACGATGGAAAAATTGTACAAACTGCCGGCACCCCGCTAGACAGCAATACCCTGCACCACGTTAGTGAAGAGATAAAAAAAACAACCAATCATCAAAACTAATTAAAACCACCATGACATTTCAAGATAAACGACATACCGGCGAAGACTGGAACAAAGTAAAAGAAAAAAGAAAATTGATGCATACTAAAGATACCCTTGCGGCTAATGTACCCAATGGCGTAATCAAACAAACAGAACCAAAACCAGAGAAGAAATAATTACATATTGCTTATAATTAAGCGCCTAAGCAAAGTGATTGGTTATTCAAAATTACTACCTTTGCGCCCAAATGATTGCAATAAACGACTTAACCTTCTTAATTGGCTCAAGAGCCTTGTATGAAGATGCCAACTGGCACATAAAACCCGGAGAAAAAATTGGCCTTATAGGCGCTAACGGAACCGGAAAATCTACGCTACTTAAAATTATAGTTGGAGAATACCAGCCCTCAACAGGGACGGTTTCCATGGCCAAGGACTTAAAATTAGGCTACCTCAACCAAGATTTACTTTCTTACGATTCGCACCATAGCATTCTACATGTCGCTATGGAAGCTTTCGAGCGTCAAAACCAGCTTCATGATGAGATTGACATCTTGTTGAAAAAATTGGAGACTGATTATTCTGAAGACGTTTTAAACAAGCTTAGTGATAAGCAGATGGAGTTTGAAGCCTTAGACGGTTACAGCATTGAATATCGGGCAAACGAAATTTTAGCTGGTCTAGGGTTTAGTTCAGAAGATCAGCATCGTCCGTTAAATACCTTTTCGGGAGGTTGGAGAATGCGTGTGATGTTGGCGAAGATTTTACTGCAAACGCCAGATATTTTACTGCTGGATGAGCCTACCAACCACATGGATTTACCGTCCATTAAGTGGCTAGAAACTTATTTAAACGGTTTTGAAGGTGCTATTGTAATTGTTTCTCACGATAGGTATTTTTTAGATAAGATCGTAAATCGTATTGTTGAATCCCGAAAAGGAAAACTGACCATTTATTCAGGTAACTATAGTTTTTATTTGGAAGAGAAATCTTTAAGGGGCGAGATTCAGAAAGGCGAGTTTAAAAATCAGCAGGCTAAAATAAAGCAGGAAGAAAAACTAATCGAGCGTTTTCGAGCAAAAGCATCCAAAGCAAAAATGGCGCAATCGCGAATGAAAGCTTTAGATAAGCTGGATCGTGTGGAAGATGTGGATGACGAAAACCCCACGGTTAATTTCCGTTTTAAGTTCTCTAAACCGTCCGGAAGGCATGTAGTGCGCATTGAAGATGCTTACAAAAGCTATCCAGGCATCGATATTTTAAACAATGCAGATGGCGTTATCGAAAAAGGCGATAAAATCGCTTTGATTGGAGCAAACGGAAAAGGGAAATCTACTTTATTGAGGATCATCGCTGGAACAGAGGATTTTAAAGGAATGTGCGAAACTGGGCACAACGTGACCACTACATTTTTTGCACAGCACCAACTAGAGAGTTTACACCTTGGTAATTCTATATTAGAAGAACTACAGTCTTTTGCTCCAAAACATAGTGATACAGAATTACGTTCACTTTTAGGTTGCTTTTTGTTTACTGGCGACGATGTATTCAAAAAAATCAGGGTTTTATCCGGAGGAGAAAAATCTAGGGTAGCTTTGGCAAAATCACTGACTACAGACTCAAACTTTTTGATTTTAGATGAGCCCACCAACCACTTGGACATCCAATCGGTAAACATATTAATTCAAGCTTTAACGCAATACGAAGGTACTTTTGTCGCCGTTTCCCACGATAGATACTTCTTAGATAATGTAGCCAACAAAATTTGGTTTATTGAGGATCAAAACATTCAGGAATATCCTGGAACTTATCAGGAATATGAAGAATGGCAGGCCAAGCGCTTAAAAACTGGCGATCAAGGTGGCATAAAACCTGTGAAAGCTCAAAAACCTAAAAGAGTTGAACTGAAGCCATCAGAAGTTGAGGAAAAGAAAAAACAGCTAAAAAAGTTGAACCAAACCTTACAGACTTTAGAAGAAGACATCTCTGAAAAAGAAAAACTTGTAAAAAACTTAGAATCAGATATTGCAAAAGAAGAGGTTTACAGCAATCCAGCAAAATTAAAAGAGGTAAACGATCGTTATTCTAAAGCTAAAGAAACCTTAGGTGCGGTACAATTGCATTGGGAAGAGTTGGCGGAGGAGATTATGATCTTGGAAGAAACCTAATTCGTTGAAGTTGGGCATTATAATTGGACTTAAGAGTCACTTTGTTAACTAAATCATTTTATTTTTCACCCTTTAAAAGTTAGTTTTTAAGGTAATTGCAATCGATTTTTATTAGATTTATTTATGAAATTTAATTTTGTTTTAACAGCACCTCGTATTATAGTGGCTTTTGCAGTGTTCTGTTTTTGCAATTCAGGTTGCGTACAGAAGAAACCAAGAGGTGCAAGGGTTCAAAAAGTTCAAGCCCCATCGTCCAGCGTGATCTATGATGACATTAACTATATTCCCGAAATTAAAACGGTTGCGTTGTATAATTTGAGAAAAGAACAATCTTTCCCAATTATTACCTTGGGAAGTAGTGAGCAGTTGTTTTTAAGTTTTGATGATTTGCGTAAAGGAAGCAGAAGTTTATTTTACACTATTGAACACTGCGATGCAAATTGGAAGCCTTCTCAAATTCCTTCAGTAGATTATCTGAATGGACTGGGCGACGATAGAATTGATGATCATCGGTTTTCAAATAATACTTTTCAAACCTATACGCATTATCAGTTAAAATTTCCTAATGAGAATATAAGCCCCAAAATTTCGGGTAATTATCTTCTAAAAGTATATGAAGAATACGATCCAACCAAACTCCTTCTTACTCGGAGATTTTTTGTTTTATCACCGAAAGTAAACGTTCAGGCAGAGGTTGTGTTTTCTAATTTAGTTGCCAAAAGAGATAAGAATCAGAAAATCAATTTTTCAATTTTTCATCCCGGTTTCATCATCCAAAATCCATATCAAGAGATTGTTGCGGTTGTGATGCAAAACAACCGGGCCGATGTTGAGCAGAAAACACAACGCCCACTTTTTATCAGAAAGGATGCACTAGTTTACACCGAGCAACTTGCATTAGATTTTTCTGGTGGCAATGAGTTTAGACGTTTTGATACCAGAAGTTTCAGATTTAAATCAGAAGGGGTGTATGAGAATATTAAAGATAGCTTGTTCAACGTAAACCTCTTCGCAGATGTTGAAAAGAGTTCGTCAGCTTATTCTTTTCAATTCGACGAAAATGGAGATTTTTTTATTTTGAACCAAGACGGCTTTGATCCTCGCTATGATGGTGACTATGCGTTTGTGAATTTTGTTTTGAAAGCTGATGCGCCAGAGCCTGGTGCTTTTGCATACGTAGTTGGAAAATTTAACGCCTATCAAAAAAACGATTTAAATAGAATGACCTATGATGCCAAAAATAAAGCTTTTACTTTAACTGCTCTTTTGAAACAGGGGGTAATTGAGTATCAATATATTTTGGCAGACCGCAATGGGAAAATCATCAATAAAGATGCTTTTGAAGGCACTCACTTTGCTACAGAAAATGATTATCAGATACTTATTTACTACCGAGCACCAGGTGTAAGATTTGACCAATTGATTTCTTTTACTCAACTAAATTCAGTTGACAATCCTAGAAATTTTTAGTTGCAATTATGAAAAAGAATGCTTGCCCCTTAAGAACAACCTTATGGCTGAAAGCTACTAAAATAGCGATCCAACATACTTAGGTTAAGTAAGGATTGCAGAGAGTGCCAACAGCATGAAACAACCTGCGACTATGGAAGTTTTTATACCATTTCTGTAGATATTGGCCTAATGCCAACCACATTGAAATATTAATTTATTACTCTTGATACTGGGTTTGTTTGAACCAAGTATTGTTTGCTTTGCGTAATACCGAACTTTTTTTGTTCAATAAATAAATATCTATATGCTGAAAAAAGTACGTTTGGCTATTCGTTAATCGTATTTGAAACTAATTTCAGCAAACAGCGAATATAATGCAGGGGAACTTAGTGATTTTTGCTATCGACTGTTGATGTATTAAAAAAACCGCCCCATGAAAAAGCCTAAAAACATCAGTTTTTAGGCTTTCAAATTTCTTCGAATCTATTCTATTACCTCTTATAATACTTATTCGCCTCTGGCAAATACTTTTGAATGTCTCTAATCCTCGTACCATCACTTGGGTGAGTGCTCAAAAATTCTGGTGGCGCTTGTCCGTTGCTTTTCGCTGCCATACGTTGCCAAAATGAGATGGCCGTTTCTGGATTATAACCCGCCATTGCCATAAAAGTTAAACCCAAACGATCCGCCTCCGATTCCTGTTTCCTTGAATTTGGCAACAGTACACCGGCTTGTGCGCCAATTCCAAATACTTGGTTAAACACACCCAATCCTGCGTCGGTCTTGGTTACAGCAGTCCCCACAATAGCACCTAAACCCTGAGTAATCATTTGTTGCGAATAACGCTCGTTACTGTGTTTCGCAATGGCGTGTGCAATCTCATGACCCATCACCGTGGCCAATCCAGCTTCATTTTGTGTAACTGGTAAAATACCCGTGTAAATTGCAACTTTACCGCCAGGCATACACCAAGCATTAACATCGTTGCTCTCCACTAAGTTATATTCCCAAGCAAAACCAGCAATCTGCTCACCATACCCATTCTGACTCATGTAACGCGTCACGGCATTTTGTATTTTTGCACCAACTGCTTTTACCATTCTGCTTTGCGAATTGTTGAGCACTTTTGTACTAGGAGCTGTTAAAAATTCTCGATAACTTGTTGCTGCCATCTGTTGCATCTCTGCCGAACTCACTAAATTAGCTTGTCTCCTGCCAGTTAAAGGCACAGTTGAACATGCCGTTAAAAGGGTGGTTAACCCAATTATTGCTAACACTTTAATCTTCATAAATTTTTTATCTTAAATTACTGTTTCTTACTAAACAGATTTACTTTGGATTCCTTGCCTCGTAGTAGTCTTTCGATGTTTTTTTGATGAGTTACCAATATCAATATGCAAATGCACATCCCATAAATTACAATTGCCTTAACCGAAACTTGATAAACAAATACCACGCTAAAAGTAAATGCAAAACCCGCAGATATACTACTTAGGGAAACATACTTTGTAAGTAACAACACTACCACGAAAACAAGAACGCAAATTAAAGCTGACGGCAGGTGCACTGCTAATATCATACCAAACAAGGTTGCTATTCCTTTGCCTCCTCTAAACCCAGCAAACACAGGAAAAAGATGTCCCATTACTGCAACAACGCCTAATGCAAGCTGATAATTTACAAATTGAACTGAATGCTCTGGCCCGGTTACAGATAAGCCAATGAAAGCGACCAAATTAGTTGCTGTCCAACCTTTTAAAATATCTAAAAACATTACAGGAATACCTGCTTTTTTGCCAAGCACTCTAAATGTATTTGTTGCACCGGCGTTTCCGCTTCCGTATTCTCGTACATCAATGCCGTAAAATGCCTGCCCTATCCATACGGCAGTAGGTATCGACCCAAATAAATAGGCTAGCAACAAGGCTCCGATAGAATAAATCGAAATCATAAAGCTACTTGATTAGTATATAAATTTTCCAAACGTTATCTTGTTTTTTATAAAACGGCCTTAAGACTCATATCTAAGCTTTTTACAGAATGTGTTAGCGCCCCCATAGACACATAATCCACACCACATTTGGCGTAATCCAGAACAGTTTCTTCAGTGATTCCGCCAGAAGCTTCGGTAATATATTTACCATCGATTAAAGCTACGGTTTCTTTTAAAGTTTCAAAATTGAAGTTATCCAGCAAAATCCTATCTACAGTGCCGGTTTTCATAACTTCTTTTAATTCTTCAATATTTCGCACCTCAACCTCAATTGGGATATTTATGTTTTTCTCTTTGAGATACTTCTTAGCAGCACTAATGGCTTGTGGGATACCTCCTGCGTAGTCAACATGGTTGTCTTTGATCAAAATCATATCATACAAACCAAATCGGTGGTTTACGCCTCCTCCTATTTTAACTGCTTCTTTTTCTATGAAACGAATATTAGGTGTGGTTTTACGGGTGTCCAACACTTTGGTGCCTGTTGGCTCAATCAAATTCACAATTTTACGAGTTGTGGTAGCAATGCCACTCATTCTTTGCATCGTGTTCAATACTAACCGTTCTGCTGTAACTATAGAGCGTGAACTCCCTGTTACGTAAAGTGCAATATCGCCGTATTTTACCTCGCTCCCGTCCTCTATTAAAACTTCAACTTTTAAACTTGGATCAACGGTTTTAAAAATCTGTAACGCAACTTTTATCCCTGCAATTACGCCATTATCCTTAATTAAAAGCTTCGCCTTACCCATCGCATCTTCTGGAATGGTCGCCAGTGAAGTGTGATCTCCATCGCCAACATCCTCTTTAAGAGCACTATCTATGTATTGTTGTAAAATCTGATTGTCCACTCTATGTAATTTATGCACCCAAAAATATAAATTTTATGCTTGCATTATTCTTTATTTTCTTCAATTCTAATCTGCGACAGCTGAAATTTTGAAGAATTGCTTTTCAGCTCGAAGCTAACACGGTAATTTGCGTTGGATGTGGTTAACAAAATTACACCAAATTTATAGTTTGGATTAGAGGTTACTTTGTGGATAACCTTTGCGCTGATTGGCGGGTGCTTGGCAAAAAAATCTTTTAGTATAAACGTAGCCTGTTTGCTAGAATAAATATCCTCCTGATCCACTACTGAAAGTTCGACCATTGTCGAAAAATATTTAGCAATTTCATTGGCGTTGCCTGTTTTAAAGGTATTTGCCATATCGTCAATGATATCAAAAGCAAACGCACTTTTAATAAAGAGTAAAAAAACCAAAGTGTAAGCGTATTTCATATTATTAGTTTATCGATTATGAATTAGCAAATTTGCCATAATTTAGCAAATTGTTAGCTAATGTTGTTAAATATTAGTTTTATATATTTGCATTGTGAAAGATAAAAAAGTTGCACTTCTGATCCTAGATGGCTGGGGATACGGAAATAATGACTCATCAAACGCCATCATTGCTGCAAATACACCTTTTTTTGACAAGTGTATCAAACAATATCCAAACTCAAAATTACAAGCTTCTGGCGAAGCGGTTGGTTTGCCAGCCGGACAAATGGGAAACTCTGAAGTTGGGCACATGAATTTAGGTGCCGGCAGAGTAGTTTACCAAGAATTAGGCAGAATTAATAAAGCGGTAAAAGACGGGGACTTTAAAACTAACCCGGTTTTGAAAACGGCTTTTGAATACGCAAAAAAAGAAAACAAAAAAGTCCATTTTATTGGATTGCTATCTGATGGAGGCGTTCACTCGCACACTTTACATTTGAAAGGTTTGTGCGATGCCGCAAAATCTTTTGATTTAGAAAAAGTTTACATCCATGCATTTACCGATGGTAGAGACACAGACCCTAATGCAGGTGTTGACTATGTAAATGATCTAAACAATTATTTACAGCATTCTACTGGTCAAATTGCCAGTGTAATTGGAAGGTATTATGCTATGGATAGGGATAACCGTTGGGAACGCGTTAAGCTAGCTTATGACTTGATGGTTAATGCAACTGGCGAAAAAGTTGATGACATTGCGTTTGCTATGAACAATTCTTACGCTGACGGAATTACAGATGAATTTATTAAGCCTTTGGTAAAAACTGATTCAACTGGAAATCCTGTAGCAGTAATTGAAAGTGGCGATGTGGTTATCTGTTTCAACTTTAGGACAGATAGAGGACGTGAAATTACGGTTGCGCTTACGCAGAAAGAATTTCCAGAGCAAAACATGAAGCCGTTGGATTTGGATTATATTACCATGACCAGTTACGAC